>NZ_JBWKXO010000002.1:0-251165 GCF_059423025.1 Pseudomonas sp. GW704-F2
GCCCCCTCCCACATTTGAATGTATTCACAGATCAAAGGTGGGAGGGGGCTTGCCCCCGATGAGGCCCTCCCGGCCACCGCAGCACTCAAGGTAGCCAATCCCACCTACGCTTAAGTTAGGATGCTCGTTCCCTATTCGAGGTGGTCTCCATGTTCTTCGGCGTTCTCCTGATCATCACCTGGCTGGTCCTGTTGCTGCGCTACCCGGCCAAAGCCCTGCCCGTATCGCTGGCCGCCGCTGTGGGCCTGGGGCTGGTGGGCGTGTGGGTGGTGTGGCTGGACAATCGTGAAGCGTCGCAACTGGCGCGCCTGGAGCTGCGCATTGTCTACGCCCCGCAGGACTGCCCGGCCGACCGCCCACTGAAGCTGACCCTGAACAACGGCAACGACGTACCGCTGACCGAACTGCGCTGGCGCGTCGCTGCCTATGCGCCGGGCGATACGGTCAACCTGGCCGACAACGTCTACGCTGCCCCACGCTATCGCGGCCCCGGCGAGTTGCAGGCCGGCGCCACCTGGGACGACTGCCTGCCCACCCCGCCGCTGCGCCCTGGCTACCGCCCGCAAACCCTGGAATTTCGCGCCGAGCATTTGCAAGGCAGCTTCTCGGACTGAAAAAGGACCGATCCATGCCCAACGTACTCATCACCGGTTGCTCCAGCGGCATCGGGCGCGCCTTGGCCGAGGCCTTCAAATCCGCCGGCTTCGACGTGTGGGCCAGCGCCCGCCAACCGGAAGACGTCGCCCGCTTGTCCGCCGCCGGCTTCAATGCGGTGCAACTGGACGTCAACGACAGCGCCGCCTTGCAGCACCTGGCCGAGCAGTGGGGCGAGCTGGATGTGCTGGTCAACAACGCCGGCTACGGCGCCATGGGCCCGTTGCTCGACGGCGGCACCGAGGCGCTGCAGTGTCAGTTCGAAACCAACGTGTTTTCCATCGTCGGCGTGACCCAGGCGTTCTTCCCCGCGCTGCGTCGCGGCAAAGGCCTGGTGGTGAATATCGGCAGCGTTTCCGGGGTGCTGGTGACGCCATTCGCTGGCGCCTACTGCGCCTCCAAAGCCGCCGTGCATGCCTTGAGCGATGCCCTGCGCATGGAACTGGCGCCGTTTGGCGTGCGGGTGATGGAAGTGCAACCGGGCGCAATCGATACCCGCTTTGCGAAAAACGCCGGGGCCCAGGCGGAGCTGTTGATCAACGAACAATCGCCGTGGTGGCCGTTGCGCGAGGGCATCCGCGCGCGCTCCCGGGCCTCCCAGGACAACCCGACACCGGCCAGCCGATTTGCCAGCCAGGTCCTGAACGCCGTGCAACAACCGACACCGCCGCGCTTATTGCGCGCGGGCAATGGCAGTCGGGCACTGCCGTTGATGGCGGCGTTACTGCCCAAAGGGTTGTTGGAAAACGTATTGAAGCGACGCTTTGGTTTGAATAGGAGTTTGTAAATGATCGACTACAGCGACTTTTTCGAGGAAGTGATCCAGACCCACGTCGAGATCGAACAATGGTTCGCCGGCGTGGCGCCTGAAGGCACGCTGCAAAGGCTGCTCGCGCGCTTCTCGCCGGAGTTCAGCATGATTGCGCCCTCCACCGGCACACGCATGAACGCCGCTGGGGTCAATTACCTGTTCACCCGCCTGGGCGGCCAGCGGCCAGGGTTGAAGATCACCTTGAGCGAACTGAGCGGCATTGACCGGCATGCCCGCGGCGCCGTCGTCAGTTACCGCGAACATCAGATCGACGACAGCGGCACCCAGACCGATCGCCGCGCCACGGTGGTCTTCGAGAAACAGGCCAGCGGCGCACTGCTGTGGCGCCATTTGCACGAGACGTACTGCCAGGCCTGAACCGCCAGGCAACACCCCGCCAGTATGCGCGCAAGCCTCCCCCCACTTGCGCGCACAGCCCATCGCCCTGAGTCCCCCGCTCATTGGCGGCAATACAATTTCGCTACAGAACTGAACGGGCACTCTCGCTAGAGTGACGCGCTGACTTCTGACTCAACACGCTCAGACCTCATACCTCGCTTGTCGTTGATCGCTGTTCGCGTCGATTTGACACAGCCGTTCCGGTACCTCTTGGGTGACCCCTATCAAGCCTTTAAACAAATCGCGCGCCTGTCGGACGCTGCTCACACTGTCACTGGGGTTAACTGCGGTGACAGGCTGTTCGGTCGCACCTCTGCCCGCGTTGAAACCGCCCGCGCCAGAGGCATGGCGCAATGCACCGTCCCCACTGGCGCCGGCCAAGCCCGACCTCAATCGGTGGTGGCACGCCTTCAATGATCCTGAACTCGATACCCTGGTGGATCAGGCATTGCACAACAACCTCGACGTCGCCGCCGCAGTCGAGCGCCTGCGGGCTGCGCGAGTGCTGAGCCAACATTCGCAAGCGCCCTATCTGCCCTCGCTCGGGATCAAGACCCACGATGCGATAAGCCCCGACACCAGCAGTTCGTACTTCCTGATCGGCTTCGATGCACAGTGGGAACTGCCACTGTTCGGCGCCAGGCAGAGCGCGGATCGCATCACCGAGGGCAACCAGGCGCTGGTGGCCGCCGACTTGCGCAGCGTCCAGGTGTCGCTGGTCGCCGAAGTCACCCGGCATTGGGTTGAGCTGCGTTCGGCGCAACACGCCGAACGCGCGCTGACGGCCATTCGTGACGCTCAGCAGGAAAAACTGGCGCTGCTGCGTGTGCGCGAGCAACTTGCCCTGGCGCCGCACGCTGACGTGGCGGGCGCCGAGGCGGAACTGGCGCGGGCCGAGATGCAACTGAGCGGGCCGCAACAACGGATCCACCGCCATGCACAGCAGTTGGCGCTGTTGTCGGGTCGGCCAGAGCCCGACCCGCGCTGGCTGCAGCCCGGACCGCAGCCCACGCTCGGCCAGTGGCAACTCAACAACGTGCCGGCGGACCTGCTGCGCACACGCCCGGAAATTGCCAACGCCGAGGCCGAGGTTCTTGTGGCCGCCGGGGAGTTGGGGATGAGCCGCGCCGATATCTACCCGCACCTCAGCCTGGGCGCTTCGTTGCAGTGGTCGCTGAACATTGCCAGCAACCGCAAGCGCACGCCCAGCGGCAACAGCATTTTCTCGGCCGGGCCGGGGATCAGCATCCCGTTGTTCGACTGGGGCCAACGTATCGCCACCGCCCGCGCGAAAGACCACCTGTTGCAGGCAGCGGTTCTGACTTATCGCCAGGCGGTGTTGCAAGGCGTTGCCGAAGCCGAAATCGCCCTGGGCGACCTCGAACAAACGCGCCTGCGCGAGCACGCCTCGCGCCAGGCCCATAAGGCGACGCAGACGCGCCTGGAGGCCTTGCAACAACGCGAGCGCCTGGGGCTCATGAGCCCACTGGAACTGACGAGCGCCCACGTGCAGGCACTGCAAGCCATGCGACAGGCCGACAGCGCCAGCACCGAACGGGACATCGCCTACATCGCGCTTTATAAAGCCCTCGGCGGCGCACCGTTACCGAACCCGACAGTGAAGGATGCTGACTGATGGTGGCGCTTGCCCGTCTGACACTGATCCACGAATGGCGGCGCTTCCTGCCCGCGATGATCGCCGTAGGCTTCGCGGGGCTGCTGCAGTTGCTCCAGGCTGCGCTGGTGCTGGGTATTTTCGGCAGTGCCAGCGTCTATATCACCGGCTCTACGGCGGACCTCTGGGTCGGTTACCCCGGCACGCAAAGCGTCAACCTCGGAAGACCGATCGATGCCGGCGTGGAAATGCGCCTGCGCATGGACGCCGACGTCCTGCGTGTCGAGTCGTTTCGCTGGGTCGACGCCGATTGGCGCGGTGCGCGAGATACCGGTGGCGTGTCGGTGTTTGTCAGCGGCATCGACGTCGGGCCAGACGGCCTGATGTTTGCGCGCGCCCTGCCGACGGCACTGCGCGCCCGCCTGGCCGAGCCCGGTGCGGTGATCGTCGACCGCGCCGATCTGAGCACCCTGGGCGTGAACCTGGGGGACGCCGCGACCATCAACGGGCAACGTGTGCGCGTGGTGGGCGTCACCAGCGGCCTGCGCGCGCTGGGCGGGGTCAATGTGCTGGCGTCGCTGGCCACCGCCCGGCAGCTCGACACCACCACCGCAGCGGACCGCATCACCTACCTGGTGGCCAAAGTGCGCGATCCCGCTCAGGCCGGTGCGGTTGCCGCGCGCCTGAGCGACGGCCCTGCATTCGGCAACTACTCGGTATGGACCGCACAACAGTTCGCCCAGCGCTCGCAGATGTATTGGATGTTCGACACCGGCGCCGGTGCCGGCGTGCTGTTTCTGGCCGCGATTGTGTTCCTGGTGGGCGCGGTCATCACCAGCCAGACGCTGGTCGCCGCCGTCGTCGGTTCCATCCGCGAGTACGCCACCTTGAACGCCCTTGGCGTCGGCGTGAATGCCCTGCGCAAAGTGGTCATGGAGCAGGCTTTCTGGGTCGGGGCACTGGGGCTGCTGGGCAGTTCGGTGCTCGCCGGCCTGTTCTTCGCCCTGGCGGCGCACTACAACGTGCCGGTGCAGCTTTCGCCCGTCGCGGCCCTCGCCTGCCTGTGCCTGAGCATGCTCCTGGCACTCGTGTCGGGCCTGGCGGCCATCCGCACCTTACGCCACGCCGACCCGGCCAGCCTTCTGAGATAGCACTGCCATGAGTCTCCTGACATCCGCCACACCCTTCACGCTGCAAGCCAGCAGTATCAGTAAATCGTTCACCTCGGGGCGGGTCGTAACCCCAGTGCTGCATGACATTACCCTGGCGATACGGCCCGGCGAACTGACCCTGATCTCAGGCCCGTCCGGCTGTGGCAAAAGCACGCTACTGGCGATCCTCAGCGGCCTGCAGCAGCCCGACCGCGGCAGCGCATCGGCCCTGGGGCACGACCTTTCAAGCCTCGACACGCGGGCCCTGGAGAATTTTCGCCTGCGCCACACCGGCTTCGTATTCCAGGGGTTCAACCTGTTTCCGGCGTTGACTGCGCAGCAACAGGTCGAGCTGCCCTTGAGCTACCTGGGGCTGCCGAGCACGGAAGTCCGAGCGCGCGCCATTGAGGCGCTGGAGGACGTCGGGCTGGGCTCGCGCATGCAACTGCGCCCGGCCGAATTGTCCGGCGGCGAAAAGCAGCGCGTAGCCATTGCACGCGCCGTGGCAAAGGCCCCCGAGTTGTTGTTCGCCGACGAACCGACCAGCGCCCTCGATGCGGCCAACGGCCAGATCGTGATCGATATTTTGCACCGCATCGCCCGCACGCGTGGCACCACGGTGCTGTGCGTCAGCCACGATCCGCGCCTGATCAGTAATTGCGACCGCGTGCTGACCATAGAAGACGGCCGCATTTTGAACGATCAATCCCTTCCCTTCCAACCGGCCGCTATGGTCGGAACCCAGGAACACTCTGTATGAACGCGCGCCCGCTTCGCTCTTGGCTGCTTCTGAGTACCGCACTTGTATTGCTGAGCGCCTGCTCCCGTGAAGATGCGCCTTCCACGCCGACGTCAACGGCGCCAACCTACCTGGCCGTCGCGCGCGGCCGTATCGATGTGGAAGGCGGTTTGCTCAAGCTCGGCGCGAGTCGCGACGGCGTGGTCGCCGAGATCAAGGTGACGGAAGGCGAGCAGGTCAAGAAAGGCCAACTGCTCGCCACCCTGGACAGTGAACTGGCGCAACTGGCCGTCGCCGCCGCACTGACCGAGCAACGCCAGGTGCAGATCCAAGCCAAACAGTTGGCAAGGCAGCTCAAGTTCGCCGAGCAGCAGGCCAGCCGCCTGACCGCCGCCGCCAAGGCAGGCGCCGGCGACAGCCAGAGTGCCGATGGGGCCCACGAGGCCGCCGAGCGCTTGCGCGACGAGATTGAAAAGACTCAGACAGACGCCGAAGTCGCCGCGAGAAAGCTGACGGCGGCACGCTACGAACTGGCGCAACGCAGCCTGCGTGCGCCGGTCGACGCCGAGGTGGTTCGGCGCCTGATTCAACCCGGTGCCGCAGTGTCTGCACAGTCCGGGCCGGCTTTCGTTTTGTTGCCGAACCAGGCGCGTATCGTAAGGGCCGAGCTCAACGAGTCATTCACCGGCGCGGTGCGCCCCGGGATGAAGGCCGAAGTCACCGATGACAGCGCCGATGGTTCAGTGGCACTGACCGCCCATGTGGTGCGGATCAGTGCGGTACTGGGCAACAGCACCCTGGAAGACGACGCCCTGGTCAGGGCCAATATGCGTACCGTTGAATGCATATTGGCGTTCGATCAGCCGGCGCCGCCGTCTCTGCGGGTGGGGCAGCGCATGCTGGTGCGGTTTGGGCCGTAGCTAATCGTCACGACCCACCCCGACAGAGGTTCAGTGCTGGATAGAGTCGACAATCACCGTGCAGGTAATCCCCGCCGCCAACAACACGCCTTCGGGCACTTCATCGATATGAATCCGCACCGGCACGCGCTGGGCCAAGCGCACCCAGTTGAAGGTCGGGTTCACGTCGGCGATCAGTTCGCGGCTCTCGGGGTTGTCGCGGTCGTAGATGCCGCGAGAGATGCTTTCCACATGGCCCTTGAGGGTTTCGCCGCTCATCAACTGCATATCGGCCTTATCGCCGACCTTGACGTGGGGCAGTTTGGTTTCTTCGAAGAAGCCATAGACCCAGAACGAGTTCATATCGACCACGGCCATCTTGGCTTCGCCGATGCGCGCGTAGTCACCGCGATGCACGTTGAGGTTGGTGACGTAGCCGTCGACGGCCGCCACCACTTGCGTGCGTTTCAAGTTCAGTTCGGCGGCTTCCAGTTGTGCCTGGGCGTGCTGGTAGTCGGCGAGGGCCGAGTCGGCGACGTTGCCGGCGTCGTCGCGATTTTCCCTGGAGATCACCAGCGCGTCGAGGTCGGCGCGGCGGTGGGCGTTGTCCTTGCGCATTTCCCAGGTGGCTTTGCGCGAAGCGACAAGGGCTTGCGCCTGTTTGACGGCGAGGCGGTAGTGTTCGGGGTCGATCTGCATCAGCAGGTCGCCCTTTTTCACCAACTGGTTGTCACGCACCGGCACGTTGACCACTTCGCCGGTGACGTCGGCGGCGACATTGATGATGTCGGCACGCACGCGGCCATCGCGGGTCCAGGGGGTTTCCATGTAATGCACCCACAGCGTGCGGCCAATCCAGATCGCCAGAGCCAGAACCAGCAAGGTCGCGAGCAGGCTGAAAAACTTTTTCATCGGGGCATTCTCAACGGTAGACGGTCAGCGCCAGGGCGCCGAACAGGCAAACGAACAGGCTCAGGCGCAGCAACGCCGGGTGCCAGAAAAAACGGTACAGATCGAACCCCCCCAGGAAGCGGTCCAGCGCCCAGGCCAACCCCGCCGCGATCAAAAACATCAGGGTCACGGTCGGCATGTAAATGCCGTGGAACGCGATTTCACGAGGCATGCCCAGCTCCTTTCAACATAAGCGCGCCTTGGGGCTTGTAGGCCGCCAGTGGCGATTGCGGGTCCAGCAGCGAAGTGCGGATGAAGTGCAGGTAGCTTTTCACCCGGCGCAGGGCCGAGGTATCGAAGTGCGGCGCGAAGGGTTCGTCGGTCGCCTGCACGCGGCTGATCGCATGGTCGACGGCAATCAGCCCGCGCTCCAGGTTGCTGGCGCTGGGTTGCAGGAACAGGCGCACCAGTGAGCGGCCCATCACGCGGATCGCCTGGCGCCAGGGCTGGGATTCGGCGTAGGCCGGGTGGATCGGCAGGATCGCCTGTTCCTTGCGCAACTCGATGATCGCATGGCCGACTTCAAGCACCACGAACATCCAGCGCAGCAGGTTGCGTTGCACTTGCGGCTGGCCGACAGCGAGGCCGTAGGCCTGGTGCAGCAGGTCGCGGGTGCGGCTTTCGAAACTCGACGCCAGGCCCTTGAGCTTGCCACTGATCGCGTACACCACTTGCTCGCGCAGGTCCTGTTCCAGGCGGCGCCACAGCCAGCGGCTGTTGGGCGGCAGGATGATCGCCCCCGCCGCCGCACACACCAGCATGCCGATGATCATCGCGATGTAGTCGTTGATAAAGTTGTAGGGGTTGTAGACCGTGAGGTTGTCCGGCACCGAACCGGTGCTGAAAAAGATCAGCAGGCCCACGCCGACCCCGGCGTATTGCGGGCGTGAAGCGAGGAAGGCACCGAGGATGATCACCGGCGCGAGCATCACGCACAGCAGCGGGAAGCCGTCGATCCAGGGAAACACGAAAAACATTTCGACGAAGCCCACCAGCGCCCCGATCAGGGTGCCGCACGCCATCTGGAACGCCATGCGTTTGGGGTTCGGCGTGGCGGCGGACAGGCCGACGGTGGCGGCGGCGATCATGGTCATGGTCGCGCCGCTCGGCCAGGCGGTCGCCACCCAGTAGCTGCCGAGCACGATCAGGATGAACGACGCCCGCACCCCCGAGGCCACGCAGGCCAGCCAGTTGGTTTTGGGGATGAAGGTTTCGTCCCACTGTTCCCGCGCATGGGTGTGATCGGCCAGGGAGGCGTGGGTCTGTGCGTAGTTGTGCAGGTCGTCGACGAAGCGGTAGAGCAACTCGTAGGCGGTATGAAAGTCCAACTGCTCGTCTTCGCTCGGGTTGCCTTGCTGGAAGATCGCTCGCAGGCTGCGGACCTTGGCGGGCAAGCCGTCCTTGTAGACGCTCAACTGGTTGACCAGCCGCGCCGCGTCGGGGCTGGTGAGGGCGCGGCCGGAAAACCCGTCGAGTACCTCGGCCAAGTCCTGCAAGCCCGGTTTGATTTCGGCGACAACGTGGTCCGCGGCATCGGCACGCAGGCGTTCGAGCAACTGGTGCAAGGCGTTGAAGCGCGTGGTGATGCTCATGAATTCGCTGTTGAGGCGACTGAGCCGGCCGTTGCGCCGACGCATGTGCGGGTCTTCGAACACGGTGATGCTGCGCAGACCTTCCAGGCCCACGGCTTCGGCGATAAAGCGCACGTTGGTGCTTTCGAAGCTCTCGCGCTGGCTGCGCCCACGCAGGCCGTCGGTGACGAACAGCGCAAATACGCCAAAGCGCTGGTACAGCGCGTTGCGCATGGCCGCACTGGAGGTCTGCGGCAGAATCGCCGCACTGACCAGCGTGGAGACCAGAATCCCCAGGGAAATTTCCAGCACCCGCCACACGGCCGCCATGAACGCCCCGTCCGGGTGGGCCAGGGACGGCAGGCCGACCATCGCAGCGGTGTAGCCGGCGAGCACGAAGCCATAGGCGCGAAAGTTGCGGTTGCGCGTGGCGCCAGCGGTGCAGATCCCCACCCAGATCGCCAGCGAGCCGAGGAACAGCTCGGTGTTCTGCGCAAACAAGGCGATCAGGAACACCATCACCGCCGACCCGGCCAAGGTGCCGAGGAAGCGATAGAAGCTCTTGGCGAACACCTGGCCGCTCTGGGGTTGCATCACGATAAACACGGTGATCATCGCGGTGCGCGGTTGCGGCAGTTCCAGGCGCATGGCCAGCCACAGCGTGGCGAACGCAGCGATCAGCACCTTGAAGATGTACACCCAGGTCACGCCGTCACTGCGTGCCCAGTCGAAAAAGCCACGGCGCCACTCAAGGGAATACAGCCAGCGCAGCGGTGCAGGCAAGGGAGTCATCAAATCCTACTCAGTGATCGAACACGGCGAGCGCCGCCGGGGTCTTGCTCGGGACAGTCTTGGTGTCTTGCGGAACATCGTTGCCGGCGCCCAGCCCGCCGCCCAGGGCGGTCACCAGGTCGGCGTGGGCCGTCAGACGCGCGGCCTGCACCTGCTGCTCGACTTGCTGCTGGCGGAACAACAGGGTCTGGGCGTTCAGCACATTGAGGTAATCGGTAAGGCCGCGCTGGTAGGCGATCATCGCGATGTCGTAGGTTTTCTGCGCCGAGGCCACCGACTCTGCGGCGAAGCCCTTTTGCTTGTCCATGGATTCGCGGCGGATCAACTGGTCGCTGATGCCTTTGAGCGCGTTGACCAGGGTCTGGTTGTAATGCGCCACGGCGATGTCATAGCCGGCGCTGGCTTCACCCAACTGCGAACGCAGGCGGCCGCCGTCGAAGATCGGCAGGGTGATGGCCGGACCGACGTTGTAGTTGAATTTCTTGCCGGCCAGAAAACCCAGCATGCCGCCGCCGGTGGCCATGTAGCCGAGGCTGCCGACCAGATCGACGTTGGGGTAGAAACCGGCGTGCGCGACATCGATGCCACGCGCCTGCGCTGCCACCTGCCAACGGCTGGCGACCACGTCCGGGCGCTGACCGAGCAATTGCGCGGGCAGGCTGGACGGCAATTTCAGTGGCGCGCCGAGGGACAAGGTCGGACGTTGCAGTCGCGCGCCCTCGCCCGGGCCTTTACCCGCCAACGCCGCCAACTGGTTGCGGCTCAGGGCGATCTCTTCGTCCAGGGCATCGAGTTGGCGATGGGTCTCGGGCAACGGGGTTTCGGCCTGGCTCACATCGAAATGCGTGCCAATGCCCGCGTTCAGGCGTTTATTCGCCAGATCGAGAATCTGCTGTTGCTGGGCCAGCGTGGCCGCGACGATGTCGCGGTTGGCGTAATGCAACGACAGCTGGATATAGACGCGCACTACGTTGTTCTGCAGTTCAAGCTGGGCCTGGCGTGCTTCGGCCACGCTCATGTGCGCCAGGTCGACGGCACGCTCGGTGGCGTTGCTTTCGCGGCCCCACAGGTCGAGGGCATAGCTGAAGCCCAGGGACGTATTGTTGTCCCAGGTGTTGGAACCGCTCAATGCACCCGGGCCGTAGAACTGGTCGTTCGGCCAGTTGTGGCGCTTGAGGGTGGTGTCGCTGTTGATCTGCAGCGACTCGGCCGACTCAACAATCCCGGCCATGGCCCGCGCTTCACGCACACGCGCGGCAGCCATGGCCAGGCTCGGGCTGTCGTGGGTCGCGAGTTCGACCCAGCGGTTGAGCTGGGGATCGCCATAGGCCTGCCACCATTGCGCGGTGGGCCAGCGGGCGTCCCGGGCGGCGCTCTGGATCGCCTCATCGGTGGCCAGGGTATTGGCGCTGAGGGCCTGGTCTTGGGGGGCGATTCCTCCGGTTCCGATGCAGCCGCTGATTGCTAACGATAAGGCCCAAACACTGAGAGTCTTCAGCTCTCTGCTGATGCGACGCGGCACTGCTGCGAATTCCTGAGGTGGGTGATGCAGGGTAGGTGGTGTAATTCTAGGACGCGAGGGGAATGACGATAAGCTGGTATTCCTGTGAATCTTTATTACCGTTCAGGCGATAATCCCTTCGTAGGGATCACTGGTCGGCGTAACTTTCTGTCACAATTTGTCATCTCCCTTGAGAACACCCCATGGACACTTTGCAAAACATGCGCGCCTTCAGTTCTGTGGCCGAAGCCGGCAGCTTCACCGCCGCCGCCGCACAGCTGGACACAACCACCGCCAACATTTCGCGCGCGGTCTCCAACCTGGAGGCTCATCTGCAAACCCGCTTGCTCAACCGCACTACCCGCCGCATTGCACTCACGGAGGCGGGTAAACGCTATTTATTACGCTGCGAGCAAATCCTGGCCTACGTCGAAGAAGCCGAGGCCGAAGCCAGCGACGCCCACGCGCGCCCCGCCGGCCAGTTGAAAGTGCATACCATGACCGGTATCGGCCAGCATTTCGTCATCGACGCCATTGCCCGCTACCGCCGCACTCACCCGGACGTGACCTTCGACCTGACCCTGGCCAACCGCGTGCCGGACTTGCTCGATGAAGGCTACGACGTGTCCATCGTGCTGGCCAGCGAACTGCCGGACTCGGGCTTCGTGTCCCAGCGCCTGGGCATCACCTACAGCATCGCCTGCGCCTCGCCGGACTACGTCAAGGCCAAAGGCTGCGCGCAACGGCCCCACGATCTGCTCAACCACGCCTGCCTGCGCCTGGTCAGCCCGGTGGTCCTGCTGGATAAATGGAGCTTCAACGGCCCTGACGGCCAGGAAAGTGTCGCGATCAACACATCGCCGTTCCTGGTGAACTCGGCCGATGCGATGAAAACCGCCATCACCAGCGGCATGGGCGTCGGCCTGTTGCCGGTGTACGCCGCCATCGAAGGCCTGCGCAACGGCACGCTGGTGCGGGTGATGCCCAACTATCGCTCCCAGGAACTGAACCTGTACGCCATTTACCCATCGCGCCAGTACCTGGATGCGAAGATCAAGACCTGGGTGGAATACCTGCGCGGTTCGCTGCCGGAAATTCTCGCGGCGCACCAGGCGGAATTGGTCGCGTATGAGTTGAGCGGCAGCCTGGGCGGCGTGCGGATGGCGAACTGATTTCTGCCAGACGATAGCGATCCAATGTGGGAGGGGGCTTACTCCCGATAGCGGTAATGAAGTCATGCATGTATTGGCTGACACACTGCTATCGGGGGCAAGCCCCCTCCCACATTTGGATCTCCATGGATCAGATAGAACTCATTTGGCTCTTGCTCTTGGGAGCGGCCTTATAACCAACCTGAGCCTGGAAGCTGGACTCGGTCAAAAATGTGGGAGGGGGCTTGCCCCCGATAGCGGTAATGAAGTCATGCATGTATTGGCTGACACACTGCTATCGGGGGCAAGCCCCCTCCCACAGAGGTTCAACGGTGTCCTGACAATTACCGGCAGGAATGTTAGCTTGCTTGGCATTCTTCCGTAGTCGATGAGCCCGCCTGCAATGAAAAAGACTGTCCTCGCCTTCAGCCGTATCACCCCGGAAATGATCGAACGCCTGCAACAGGATTTCGAGGTGATCGCCCCCAACCCCAAGCTGGGCGACATCAATGCACAGTTCAATGAAGCCCTGCCCCATGCCCACGGCCTGATCGGCGTGGGGCGCAAGCTGGGCCGCGCGCAACTCGAAGGCGCGAGCCGGCTGGAAGTGGTGTCCAGCATCTCGGTGGGCTATGACAACTATGACGTGGCCTACCTCAACGAACGCGGGGTCATGCTCACCAACACCCCCGACGTCCTCACCGAAAGCACCGCCGACCTCGCCTTCGCCCTGCTGATGAGCAGCGCACGCCGGGTGGCCGAGCTGGACGCTTGGACCAAGGCCGGCGAGTGGAAAGCCAGCGTGGGCGCGTCGTTGTTCGGCTGCGACGTGCATGGCAAGACACTGGGCATCGTCGGCATGGGCAATATCGGCGCCGCCGTGGCTCGGCGCGGGCGCCTGGGCTTCAATATGCCGATTGTGTACAGCGGCAACAGCCGCAAGCCCGCACTGGAGCAGGAACTGGGCGCACAGTTCTGCAGCCTGGATCAGTTACTCGCCGAAGCGGACTTCGTCTGCCTGGTGGTGCCGTTGAGCGAAAAGACCCGGCACCTGATCAGTCATCGCGAGCTGGGACTGATGAAATCCAGCGCGATCCTGATCAATATTTCCCGCGGGCCGGTGGTCGACGAACCGGCGCTGATCGAAGCCCTGCAAACCCAGCGTATTCGCGGGGCGGGGCTGGACGTGTATGAAAAGGAACCGCTGGCCGAGTCGCCACTGTTCCAACTGAGCAATGCGGTGACCCTGCCGCACATCGGCTCGGCGACCCATGAAACCCGCACAGCCATGGCCAACCGCGCCCTCGACAACCTGCGCAGCGCCCTGCTCGGCCACCGCCCGCAGGATCTGGTCAACCCGCAGGTATGGAAGGGCTGAGATAAGTCAACTTCATCGGCCCATTCCCCTAAAGCCTGGGCCGATGAAGTCGATAACCCTCCATAGATGATCAACCCTGATCCACAGAAGGTTTTTATGTCCACGTCTAAAGCCCGCGCAGACTCACTCTCGCTTCTGCTCTTTACCTTGCGCAGCGGCAAGTTGATGGCCATTAACCTGCTGAAAGTCAGCGAAATCATTCCGTGCCCGCCGCTGACCAAGCTGCCGGAGTCCCATCCGCACGTCAAAGGTATCGCCATGCTGCGCGGCACCTCGCTGTCGGTGATCGACCTGAGCCGCGCCCTCGGCGAAATGCCGTTGGAAGACCCGGACGGCGGCTGCCTGATCGTCACCGATGTCAGCCGCTCCAAGCAGGGCCTGCATGTGCAGGCGGTGAGCAAGATCGTGCATTGCCTGACCACCGATATCCGCCCGCCGCCCTTCGGTGCCGGCGGCAATCGCTCGTTTATCACCGGGGTCACCCAGGTGGAAGGCGGGCTGGTGCAGGTGCTGGACATCGAAAAAGTCATCCACGGCATCGCCCCGGCACCGATTGAAATGGCGCCGACCGACTTGACCATGGAAGAGGCCGAAGTGTTGGGCAACGCGCGAATCCTGGTGGTGGATGACAGCCAGGTCGCCCTGCAACAATCAGTACACACCCTGCGCAACCTCGGTCTGACCTGCCACACCGCACGCAGCGCCAAGGAAGCCATCGACGTGCTGCTGGAACTGCAGGGCACCGTCGAGCAGATCAATGTGGTGGTGTCGGACATCGAAATGTCCGAAATGGACGGTTACGCCCTCACCCGCACCCTGCGCGAAACCCCGGACTTCCAGGACCTTTACGTGCTGTTGCACACCTCCCTGGACAGCGCGATGAACAGCGAAAAAGCGCGCGTGGCCGGGGCCGACGCGGTGCTGACCAAATTCTCCTCGCCCGAACTGACCAAATGCCTGGTGGTGGCCGCCCAGACCGTGGCGCAAAAGGGCCTGTAAGCGGTGGCCGAGTATTTCCAACTGCTACGCCGCAACCTCACCCGCGACCTGCCCGCGCCGCAGTGGCCGGCCGGTACGCAGTTGGATCACTACCGCGACGCATGGGCCCCGGCGATTCACGCGGTGTTGCGCATGACCCAGGCACAAGGCGGCGGCCACGTCGCCGACCTGCAAACCTGGCAGCGGCAGTTCGTGACCGATGCCGAGTTCGACCCCACGCTGTGCCTGGTGGCGAGCAATGCCGAGGGCATCCTCGGCGTGGCCCAGTGCTGGACCAGCGCCTTCATCAAGAACCTGTCTGTACACCCCTGCGCCCAGGGCCAGGGGCTGGGTCGCGCCTTGTTGCTGCACACCTTCCAGGTGTTCAAGCAGCGCGGCGAACCCTACGTGGACCTCAAGGTCCTGGAAAGCAACCGACGCGCCCGGCAACTCTATGAAAGCGCGGGCATGGTGTTCGTGCTGCGCGATGTGGTCAGCGAAGACTGACGGGCACTGGCGCACAACTTGCTTTCAGTGCTCCCGAACGTTGAAAAGAGGTGAAAACCCGTCACCGTTCGCGCGAGCCCTCTGACCTAGCCTGGTGACAGATCTGCCATGAACACTCATTTTTCCTGCGTCGGTTGTGGCAAATGCTGCACCGACCACCATGTCCCCCTGACCCTCGCAGAAGCCCGCCAGTGGGCGGCTGACGGCGGCAGCGTGATCGTTCTGGTGGAAGGTTTTCTCGGCAACGGCCTGGGCCTGCCGTTGCAGCAACGCGAACATGCCGAACGCCGTTCGGCGATGGTGCCCAGCGGCACGACCCAGGCATTCGTGGCCATCACTTTTGCCGCCTACAACCCCGGACGCTGCCGGAATCTTGACGAAGACAACCTGTGCCGCATCTATGAACGCCGACCGTTGGTCTGCCGCATCTATCCGATGGAGATCAACCCGCACATTCCGTTGAACCCTGCCGCCAAGGAATGCCCGCCGGAGTCGTGGGAACAGGGCCCGGTATTGATTGCCGGCGGCGAGTTGATGGACGCGGAACTGGCTGAACTGATCCGCCGCTCGCGCCAGGCCGACCGCGACGATGTGCAGACCAAAGAGGCGGTGTGTGCCCTGTTGGGGATTCGCACCACGGCGCTCAAGGGCGATGGCTTTACGGCGTACCTGCCGCAGATGGATGCCTTTACCCAGGCGATCGAGCTGGCGGCGAGCCAGCCCGGCGTGGCGAATGAGTGGGTGTTTCATGTGTCCGCGATGGACATCGCCGAACAGTTGCTGGACGCGGGGGCACAGCTTGCCACCGAGGTGCCGGCCAACTATGCGTTTATCCCGCTGCGCGCCGCCTAGTCGTTGGGCGCGACGGAAACGGCATCCAGGCGGTAGGGCTGAATGATCCGCTGGTATTCGCCGCTTTGCATCAGTTGTTCAAGGGCGCAGTTGAGGGCATTGCGCAAGGCGGTATCGGGCTTGCGCACCGCGATCGCCACGCCGCTGCCCAGGAGTTCGGCCGAAATGGCGGGGCCGAGGAAGTCAAAGTCCTGGCCATCGACGGTATCGAGCAGCGCCTCACGGATTTCCACGGTGCCTTGCAGGGTCGCATCGATATCCCCCGCCACCAGGCTGCGAGCCAGTTCGTCATTGAGCCAGAAGCTCTTGACGATAACGCCCTTGGGCGCCCACTGCGCTCGGGCGAAGGCTTCGCGATTACTGCCCAGCAACACCCCGACACGCTTGCCCTTGAGCGACCGCACGGTCGGCAGCAGGCCGGATGTTCTGCGGGCGACCAGGCGCGTGGTGAACGGATACAGCTCATCGGTGAAGTTGACCCAGCGCCGACGCGTCGACGTGGGCGCCATGCCCATGATTGCGTCGAACTGCCGGGCCTCCAGGGCCGGGAAGTTTTCCACCAGCACCTGATCGACCCAGGTGCACCGCACATTCAACTGCACGCACAGGGCGTTACCCAGGTCGATGTTCAGGCCGACCAACTGGCCTTGCGGGTTACGGCTCTGGAAAGGCGCGAATTGCGCAGCGACGGCGAAACGGATTTCGCGCCGTGGCGACTCACCGGCGGCAACGCTATCGGCCGCCAGCAACAACGCGAGCACGACACAAATGTGTATCAGAGCCACAGGAAACATCCTTTTCCGGAAAGTCCAACCTCACCCTCCCGCACCGACGGAAAACGCCGGGGCGGCACGGAGGCTGTGCAAGCTTTCAAGAAACGGTCGTGGCCCTACAATCAGAAATTTCAGCAGACGTTGTAGGCAATAGTCGACACAGCGTGCGACTTATTATTCTCAGCGTTTACCCATCGAACGACGGGTGCCCGGCGGCGCCATGCCTGGGGACTTGGTATGCCCGTTCTTGGCGCCGTTCTTGTACCACGGCTGGGCGGCATTCTTGGCCCCGGCCAGTTCACCCGGCTTGAACGGAAACTTGAACGCCGGGATCTCGGTTTTTTCAACGCTTTCAGCGCTGGCCGGATCGACGAGGTCGGCCGCTTCAACAGGGGGATGTGTCGGGGAAGTCATGGAAGCTCCGGAGCAGGCAAAAATTGATGCGGGGCCAGCTTGCGGGCCACACTGGCGCGCAGTATACCTGCGCCCTCAGGATCTTTAACCACCGCCTGTACGAATGGTCGGCGTTTACTGACAGCGCTGTCAGTTAGCAGTCACCTTGCTGACCGGGTTGACGGGCTATAAAGACACCTCACCCTTCCGTTCCTCTGCCCTGGCACCTCACTTCCATGCAAATTCAACGAAAAACCGCGCTGATCGTCGGAGTCCTCGTGGTGCTGGCGATTGCAGCCTGGGCCCTGACGCGGCCGGCCAAACCCAAACTGGCGGCGCCGACAGCGATCCCGGTACGGGTGGTGAGCGTGGCGCAACAGGACATCCCGCGATTCGTCAGCGGCATTGGGACGGTGCTGTCGTTGCACAGCGTGGTGATCCGCCCGCAGGTCGACGGCATCCTCACCCGATTGCTGGTCAAGGAAGGCCAGCAGGTCAAGGCCGGGGACCTGTTGGCGACCATCGATGACCGCTCGATCCGCGCCAGCCTCGAGCAGGCCAAGGCGCTGTTGGCGGAAAACCAGGCGCAGTTGCAAGTCGCGCTGATCAACCTCAAGCGCTACAAGGCATTGAGTGTCGACGACGGCGTATCCAAGCAGACCTATGACCAGCAACAGGCGTTGGTCAACCAACTCAATGCCACCGTCCAGGGCAATCAGGCCGCGATCGATGCGGCAAAGGTGCAGCTTTCCTACACTCAGATTCGCTCACCGGTCAGCGGTCGCGTAGGGATTCGCACGGTGGATGAAGGCAACTTCCTGCGCACGAGCGATGCCCAGGGGCTGTTCTCGGTGACGCAGATCGACCCGATTGCCGTCGAATTTTCCCTGCCGCAACAGATGCTGCCCACTCTGCAAAGCCTGATCGCGGCCCCTACCCCAGCCAGCGTCGACGCCTACCTGGGCGCCGACACCGACGGCCAGACCGGCGACCTGCTCGGTGAAGGCCACCTGAGCCTGATCGACAACCAGATCAGTTCCACCACCGGCACCCTGCGCGCCAAGGCCGAGTTCAACAACGCCACGCAGCGCCTGTGGCCGGGGCAACTGGTGACCATCAAGATCCAGACCGGCCTCGACAAAAACGCCCTGGTGGTGCCGCCGACCGTGGTGCAACGTGGTCTGGACGCGCACTTTGTGTACCGGGTCAACGGCGACAAGGTGGAGGTGGTGCCGGTGCAGGTCACCTACCAGAACAGCGACGTGACGCTCATCAAAGGCGTACAGGCCGGTGATGTGCTGGTCAGCGATGGCCAGTCGCGGCTCAAGGCCGGCGCTCGGGTCGACGTGCTCAAAGAACCGCCGCAAGTGATCCAGACCGTCGACGCCAAGGTGCAACCATGAACGCCAGCCGCTCGCCGTCGGCGTGGTGCGTCGACCACCCGGTCGCGACCCTGCTGCTCACCTTCGCTCTGGTGTTGCTTGGGCTGATTGCCTTCCCGCAACTGGCCATCGCCCCGCTGCCGGAAGCGGAATTTCCGACAATCCAGGTCAGCGCGCAACTGCCCGGCGCCAGCCCGGACACCATGGCTTCTTCGGTGGCCACGCCGCTGGAGGTGCAATTCAGCGCCATCCCCGGCATGACCCAGATGACCTCCAGCAGCGCCTTGGGCTCCAGCCTCTTGACCCTGCAATTCACCCTGAACAAGAGCATCGACACCGCCGCCCAGGAAGTCCAGGCGGCGATCAACACCGCGTCCGGCAAGCTACCCAGGGATATGCCGACCCTGCCGACCTGGAAGAAGGTCAACCCGGCAGACAGCCCGGTACTGATCCTCAGCGTCAGTTCCGACAGCATGCCCAGCACCGAGCTGAGTGATTACGTGGAAACCCTGCTGGCACGGCAGATCAGCCAGATCGACGGCGTCGGCCAGATCAACATCACCGGCCAGCAACGCCCGGCGATTCGCGTGCAGGCTTCGCCCGACAAACTCGCGGCCATCGGCCTGACCCTGGCCGACATCCGCGTGGCGATCCAGCAGTCGAGCCTGAACCTGGCCAAAGGCGCGATCTACGGGGAGAACAGCGTGTCGACGCTGTCGACCAACGACCAGCTGTTTCAACCCGGGGACTACGCCCAACTGATCGTGTCCTACAAGAATGGCGCGCCGGTTCAACTGCGCGATATCGCTAAAGTCATCAACGGCTCGGAAAACGCCTACGTACAAGCCTGGTCCGGCGACACCCCGGGGGTCAACCTGGTGATCTCGCGCCAGCCCGGCGCGAACATCGTCGAGACCGTCGACCGCATTCAAGCGCAACTGCCGCGCCTGCAGGCCATGCTGCCGGCATCGGTGCAGGTCAATGTGTTGAGCGACCGCACCAAGACCATCCGCGCCTCCCTGCATGAAGTGGAAGTGACCCTGCTGATCGCCGTGCTGCTGGTGGTGGCGGTGATGGCGTTGTTCCTGCGCCAGCTGTCGGCGACGTTGATTGTGTCGAGCGTGCTCGGGGTGTCGCTGATCGCCAGCTTCGCCTTGATGTACCTGATGGGCTTCAGCCTGAACAACCTGACCCTGGTGGCGATCGTCATCGCCGTGGGCTTTGTGGTGGACGATGCGATCGTGGTGGTGGAGAACATTCACCGCCATCTCGAAGCCGGGCTGGGCAAGCGTGAAGCGGCGATCAAGGGCGCCGGCGAGATTGGTTTTACCGTGGTGTCCATCAGCTTCTCGCTGGTGGCGGCGTTCATTCCGCTGCTGTTCATGGGCGGCGTGGTCGGGCGCCTGTTCAAGGAATTCGCGCTGACGGCGACCTCGACCATCCTGATTTCGGTGGTGGTTTCGCTGACCCTGGCGCCGACCCTGGCGGCGCTGTTCATGCGCGCCCCGACCCATCCGGCCCATGCCAAGCCCGGTTTCAGCGAACGCCTGCTGGCCGGCTATGCGCGCAACCTGCGCCGGGCCCTGGTCCATCAACGCAGCATGCTGGCGATCTTCGTGGTCACGCTGGCGCTGGCGGTGGTCGGCTACGTGTTCATCCCCAAGGGCTTTTTCCCGGTGCAGGACACCGGCTTCGTGCTCGGCACCAGCGAAGCGGCGGCCGATGTGTCGTTCCCGGACATGGTCGCCAAGCACAAGGCCCTGGCCGAGATCATCAAGGCTGACCCGGCGGTGGCAACGTTTTCCCATTCGGTGGGCGTCACCGGCAGCAACCAGACCATCGCCAACGGCCGTTTCTGGATCGCCTTGAAAGACCGCGGCGATCGCGACGTGTCCGCCAGCCAGTTCATCGACCGCATCCGCTCGAAACTGGCGAAGGTGCCGGGCATCGTGCTGTACCTGCGCGCCGGCCAGGACATCAACCTCAGCTCCGGCCCCAGCCGCGCCCAGTACCAGTACGTGCTCAAGAGCAACGACGGCGCGACACTGAATACCTGGACCCAGCGCCTCACCGAAAAACTGCGCGCCAACCCGGCGTTTCGCGACCTGTCCAACGACCTGCAACTGGGCGGCAGCATCACCCACATCAGCATCGACCGCCAGGCCGCCGCGCGCTTCGGCCTGACCGCCACCGATGTCGACCAGGCGCTATATGACGCGTTCGGCCAGCGCCAGATCAACGAGTTCCAGACCGAAATCAACCAATACCAAGTGGTGCTGGAACTCGACACCCAGCAACGCGGCAAAGCCGAAAGCCTCAATTACTTCTACTTGCGCTCGCCACTGACCAACGAGATGGTGCCGTTGTCGGCCCTGGCCAAGGTCGACCCGCCCAGCGTGGGCCCGCTGTCCATCAGCCATGACGGCATGTTCCCGGCGGCCAACCTGTCGTTCAACCTGGCGCCCGGCGTGGCGCTGGGGGATGCGGTGATCATGCTCAACCAGGCCAAGAACGAAATCGGCATGCCGGCCACCATCCTCGGCAACTTCCAGGGCGCGGCCCAGGCGTTCCAGAGTTCACTGGCCAGCCAGCCGTGGCTGATCCTCGCGGCGCTGGTGGCGGTGTACATCATTCTCGGCGTGTTGTACGAAAGTTTCGTCCACCCGCTGACGATCATTTCCACCCTGCCCTCGGCCGGCTTGGGCGCGTTGATCATGCTGTGGCTGCTGGGCCAGGACTTTTCGATCATGGCCCTGATCGGCCTGGTGTTGCTGATCGGCATCGTGAAGAAGAACGGCATCCTGATGATCGACTTCGCCCTCGAAGCGCAGCGGGTCAGAGGCCTGCCGCCGGAGGAAGCGATCTACGAAGCCTGCGTCACGCGGTTCCGGCCGATCATCATGACCACCCTCGCCGCCCTGCTCGGCGCCGTGCCGCTGATGCTCGGCGCAGGCCCCGGTGCCGAGTTGCGCCAACCGCTGGGGATCGCGGTGGTCGGCGGCTTGCTGGTGAGCCAGGCGCTGACGCTGTTCACCACGCCGATCATATACTTGTACCTTGAGCGGTTTTTCCACCGGCCCACACCAACGCCCGCGTTGGCGACCACACATTAAGGCGGGGTCATGCGCGTACTGATCGTTGAAGATGAAGAAAAAACCGCGGACTACCTGCATCGCGGCCTGACGGAGCAAGGCTACACCGTCGACGTGGCGCGTGAAGGCGTCGAGGGTTTGCACCTGGCGCTGGAAAACGATTACGCGGTGATCGTGCTCGACGTGATGCTGCCCGGTCTCGACGGCTTCGGCGTGTTGCGTGCCCTACGCGCGCGCAAGCAAACGCCGGTGATCATGCTCACCGCCCGCGAGCGCGTGGAAGACCGCATTCGCGGCCTGCGTGAAGGCGCCGACGATTACCTGGGCAAGCCGTTTTCGTTCCTGGAGCTGGTGGCGCGCCTGCAAGCCCTGACCCGCCGCAGTGGCGGGCACGAACCGGTGCAGGTGACGGTCGCCGACCTGTGGATCGACCTGATCAGCCGCAAGGCCAGCCGCAACGGCGTGCGCCTGGACCTGACCGCCAAGGAGTTCTCGCTGCTCAGCGTATTGGCGCGGCGCCAGGGTGAGATCCTGTCCAAGACCGCCATCGCGGAGATGGTCTGGGACATCAACTTCGACAGCGACGCCAACGTGGTCGAAGTCGCGATCAAACGCCTGCGCGCCAAGCTCGACGGGCCGTTCGAACAGAAGCTGCTGCACACCATCCGTGGCATGGGTTATGTGCTGGAGAACCGCGGTGTCAACTAACTCCATCGCGCTGCGCTTGAGCGGCATGTTCACCCTGGTGGCGCTGCTGATCTTCCTGTTGATCGGCGGCGCGCTCTATCAGCAGGTGGACCGTGGCTTGGGCCTGTTACCCGAGGCCGAACTGGATGCGCGCTACAGCGTGTTGGAGTCCTCGGTGAAGCGCTTCGGCACGCCGGAGCATTGGACCAAGATCAAGGCCAAACTCAAGTTGTTGGCCGAGGAAGACAAGCGCATCCGTTTCTGGGTGGTGAGCAGCGACCCGAACTACGAATATGGCAACCCGGACGCGCAGATCCGCGCCTTCGCCGCCGGCCCGACCGGCAAGCGCGACTTGCGCCTGGTCGATCACGCCGACCCGTTCAAGGTGCTGGTGAGCCAGTTCCCCGCCCAGGACCAGCGCCCGCCGTTGCGCTTCATGATCGCCATCGACACCGAAAACTTCCGCGCCACCCAGCACCACTTGCTGGTGGCGCTGATCAGCCTGGCGTTTATCGGCGTGGTGCTGGCGGCGCTGCTGGGGTTCTGGGTCTCGCGCATCGGCCTCAAGCCGCTGAGTAAACTCTCGGACGAAGCGCAGAAACTCGCACCGCCGAAACTCTCCGGGCGCCTGCAACTGTCGCCGCTGCCGCCGGAGTTGCGTCAGTTCGTCAACTCGTTCAACGCCACCCTGGACCGCGTCGAACAGGCCTACTCGCGCCTGGAATCGTTCAATGCCGACGTCGCCCATGAACTGCGCTCGCCCCTGACCAACCTGATCGGCCAGACCCAGGTGGCCCTGACACGCGGGCGCTCGGCCGAACATTATTTCGAGGTGCTGCAATCGAACCTAGAAGAACTGGAGCGCCTGCGTTCGATCATCAACGACATGCTGTTCCTCGCCAGCGCCGACCAGGGCAGCAAGGCCACCAAGCTGATCGAAAGCTCCCTGGCCGACGAAGTGGCGACCACCCTCGACTACCTGGACTTCATCCTCGAAGACGCCCAGGTCCAGGTGCACGTCCACGGCGACGCCCAGGTGCAGATCGAAAGAGCCCACCTGCGCCGCGCACTGATCAACCTGCTGAGCAACGCCGTGCAGCACACCGCGCCAGGGCAGGTCATCGCGGTGAACATCGACGTGCGGGAGCATCAGGTGGCGATCGCCGTGACCAACCCCGGCGACGCGATTGCCAGCGAGCACCTGCCTCGGCTGTTCGAACGCTTCTATCGAGTGGACGCATCGCGCAGCAACAGCGGCGCCAACCACGGGCTGGGGCTGGCCATCGTCAAGGCGATTGCGCTGATGCATGGCGGCGATGTGTTCGTGCGCAGTGACGCGGGCGGCAACACCTTCGGTATTACCCTGCCCGTCTAACGCTTGAGAACACTTCAGACCAATGTGGGAGGGGGCTTGCCCCCTCCCACATTGGCATGCGCTAAATCTCTGACTGTTGCGATTTGGGCAACAGTCATTATCTTGTTACACTCTGTATCGCAGCGCTCGCCTGCGTTAATTTGACGCATCGATGAGCGCGACGGCAAAGACAGCTGACCCGCTTACCCGAACTTCCCTCGACTTTTTTCCAGGGCTCTACACTGGGAATCTGTCTTAAAGCCGCTGACTTCAGCGGCTTTTTTTTTGCCGCAAAAAAGGCCAGGCACACACCCCCAGGACATTGGCCGTTTCCGTTTGACCAAAGGAGCTCCACCGGTGAAGAACTCGCTGACGTTCACCCCGTTATTCCTCGCGATTACAGCAACGATCGCCCCCCTTGCCCACGCAGCAGACACCACTCCCGCCGACGGTTTCGTCGAAGGCGCAAGCCTCAAGCTCAACGCCCGCAACTATTACATGAACCGCGACCGTCACGACATCCACACCGATGACAACAAAGAATGGGGCCAGGGCTTTCTCGGCATCTTCGAATCCGGCTACACCCAGGGCACCGTCGGTTTCGGCCTGGATGCCCACGCCATGCTCGGCCTCAAGCTCGACGGCGGTGGCGGCACCGACGGCTCCAGCATCCTCCCGTATGGCAACAGTCAAGGCAGCGGCAAGGCGCCGGGGTCGTTCTCCACCGCAGGCGGCACGTTGAAGATGCGCGCGTTCGACACGGAACTGAAAGCCGGCGACCTGTTCCTCAACAACCCGGTGATCGCCGGCGGCATGACCCGCATGCTGCCCCAGACCTTTCGCGGCGTAAGCCTGACCAACCACAGCCTCGACGGCTGGATGATCGAAGGCGGCCAGGCCAGCTTCACCAAGCTCTACAACCAGAGCGGCCACCAGCGCATCGGCACCAGCTACGGCACACTGCCGGAACACACCGACAGCCAGCACCTGGACTGGGCCGGTGTGTCGTTCAGCGGCGTGCCGGGACTGACCAGCAACCTGTACGCCGCCGAACTCAAGGATGTGTGGCACCAGTACTACTACGACCTGGACTACACCTACGCGCTGAACGACCTGGTCAGCCTCAACCCCGGCCTGCACTACTACCACACCCAAGACAGCGGCCAGTCGTTGCTGGGTAACATCGACAACAACACCTACAGCCTGCATTTCACCGTAGCCGTGGGCAGCCATAGCGTCACCGCCGCGTACCAGCGGGTCAACGGCAACACACCGTTCGACTACATCACCCAGGGCGACAGCGTGTACCTGGACAACTCCCAGCAATACTCGGACTTCAACGGCCCCAACGAGCGGTCGTGGAAGCTCAAGTACGCCTACGACTTCATAGGCCTCGGCATGCCGGGCCTGACCACTGCCGTGTCCTACAGCAGCGGTAAGACCGACCTGAGCAAAGTCGATCCCACCAGTCGGGGCTACAGCGCCTGGTACAGCGCCGACGGCCAGGACGCCAAGCACTGGGAACGAGACATCGACGTGAAATACGTGGTGCAGGGCGGCAAGGCCAAGGATCTGTCCCTGCGCCTGCAATGGGCGACCAACCGCGGCAGCAATGGCTACTCGGCGGTAGATCGGGATGTGGATGAATACCGGGTGATCGTCGACTATCCGATCAACGTGTTCTAAGCCGCCGCACTTTCTTTTCAACCAAACAATCAATTTTCATCGGGTAGAACTAAACTGCCAGCATCTTCACCGTTGAAGTCTGCCCGATGAGTCCACGCCCTTTTCGTACCCCACCTGAACGCGCAGAATTATTGTTGATGCTCGGCAGCGGCTTCACCGTCGCACTGATTGTGATTATCGTCGCAGTGCTGTTGATCCGCGAACACGCCAGCACCCTGCAGGCGGCGAAACGCTCAACCACCAACATCACCCAACTGATCAACGCCGATGTGCTGCGTAACGTCGAGCTATACGACCTCGCGCTGCAAGGGTTGATCGCCGCCACGCAACGCACGGATTTGTCCAAGGTATCGGGGGATATCCGGCATCTGGTGCAATTCGAGCTGTCGACGGCCGCGCCGTTCAAAGACCAAGTGCTGTTGCTGGACGCCAATGGCGCCGTCGTTGCTGACTCTTCGACGCTCAAGCCGACCTCGCGTAATTTGGCTGATCGCGACTACTTCCTCGTGCATAAAATCACCAACCAGAACGACCTGTTCATCAGCCGGCCGTTCATGATTCAGTGCCATTGCGAGCAAGTCTGGCGCATCGCGTTCAGCCGCCGCGTCACCGGCGCCAACGGCGAGTTCCTCGGGGTCGCGGTGGCCACCATGCGCCTGGCGTACTTCGATCAGTTGTTCAACAGCCTCGCCATCGGCAATAGCAGCTCGGTCAACCTGTTGAGCAGCCACGGCATTCTCCTGGCCCAGCAACCGCTGCTGGAGCGCGACATGATCAACAAGGACCTGAGTGATCGCCCCAACTTCAAGCGCATGTTGCGCGAAGGAAGCGGCAGCTTTCGGGCCATCTCGACCATCACCGACAAGGAACGCCTGTATACCTTCACCAATGTCGGCGAGCTACCGCTGATTGTGGTCGTGGCGCTGTCCAGTGAGGACGTGTTCGCGCCATGGAAGCGCGCGGCGACGCTGACCGGCGGCGCCACCGGCATCCTGTGTATCGGCCTGTTATGGCTGACCTGGATGCTGCGCCGGGAACTGCGCCGCCGTTTTCGCGCGGAGAAGGTGCTGTCAGAACTGGCAGCCACCGACGCGCTCACCGGCCTGGCCAACCGGCGCATTCTGGACCAACGCCTGCGCCTGGAATGGGACCGCGCCCAGCGCTCCGCCGAACCGCTGACGCTGTTGATGATTGACGTCGACCACTTCAAGGCATTCAACGACCGTCATGGCCATCACGGCGGCGATGAAGCGTTGCGCAACGTCGCCCAGGTGATCGGCGGCAACATCCGTCGCCCGGCCGACCTGGCCGCACGTTATGGCGGTGAAGAGTTTGCTGTGGTATTGCCGTCTACCGATATCAGGGGCGCATGGCTAATCGCCGAGCATATCCGCCGCGGCGTCGAGCACTTGCCACGGGTGGAAGGGGATGAACGGCCGATTACCGTGAGCATTGGCCTGAGTACGTGGGACAAGCGCAGTCGCATGTCCCTGGAGGACTTGCAGCTCAGTGCGGACCGCGCGCTGTATGAAGCCAAGCACAGTGGGCGCAATTGCATCGTGGAGGCAACGGCGCGATGACTGAGGCGAACAGGCCATTGTGGCTCGCTCGCCACGGGAAATAAAAAGGGCCACCCGAAGGCAGCCCTTAAAAACTAAAGAAAGAGAGTTGTTACTTACACCGCCGCAACGGGACGCATGTAAGAGATCGGTGCGGTGCTGGCATCTTCGAAGGTCACGACTTCCCAAGCATCTGTCTGCTCAATCAACTTGCGCAGCAACTGGTTGTTAAGGGCGTGGCCCGACTTGAAGCCTTTGAACTCGCCTATCAGGCTATTGCCCAGCAGGTAGAGGTCACCGATTGCATCGAGGATCTTGTGCTTCACGAATTCGTCTTCATAGCGAAGGCCGTCTTCGTTCAGTACACCATCCGCGTCGACCACAATGGCGTTTTCAACGCTGCCGCCGAGTGCGAGGTTGTGCTTGCGCAGGTACTCGATGTCACTCATGAAACCAAAGGTGCGGGCGCGGCTGACTTCTTTTACGAACGAAGTGCTGGAAAAATCCACGCTTGCGCTTTGGGTACGGTCGCGAAATACCGGGTGATCGAAATCGATCTCAAAGCTCACTTTAAAGCCTTCGAACGGGACGAAGGTGGCGCGCTTGTCGCCGTCTTCTACTGTCACTTCCCGCAGAATGCGAATGAACTTCTTGGCTGCGTCCTGTTCTTCCAGGCCGGCAGATTGAATCAAGAATACGAAGGGACCAGCGCTGCCATCCATGATGGGGACTTCGGACGCGGAGAGCTCGACGTAGGCGTTATCGATGCCCAGGCCAGCCATGGCCGAGAGCAAGTGCTCCACCGTGTCCACCTTGACGTCACCGTTGACCAATGTGGTCGACATCGTGGTTTCGCCGACGTTTTCCGCGCGAGCAGGAATCTGCACCACAGGGTCCAGGTCGGCACGAACAAACACGATGCCGGTGTCGACAGGTGCAGGTTTGAGGGTCAGGTATACCTTCTCCCCGGAGTGCAGACCTACACCTGTGGCACGAATAATATTCTTCAGGGTGCGTTGTTTAATCATGGCTTGGACCGCTTCAGCGCAAATTGCGAACTGGTATCAACAAAGGCTGGCGATAATAGCAGACCAGACCTTTGCTGAACACCAATCACCTTCATAGCCCTGATACATTCCATTAATCGGCCTGACGACGCAGGAATGCCGGGATGTCCAGGTAGTCCAGGTCATCTTGCGGATTCGGGCTACGGGACGCTGCAGCACCGGCCTGAGCCTGATTGCGCATCACGGTCGGACGGTCCAGATCACGGTAGTTCACCGACGGCAGTTCCTGACGCGCAGGCGCTGGAGCGGCAGCCGCTTGGCTGGCGTGGCTGTTGTGGCCGGTATGAACGGTATTGTCGATGACCTTTACAGGCTTCTCGATTTTTGCGCCCAGGCCGGTCGCGACCACGGTCACATGCAGTTCGTCGCGCATGTCCGGATCGATCACGGTCCCGACTTTGACCATCGCGTGCTCGGAAGCGAAGGCTTCGATGATGCTACCCACGTCGGAGTACTCACCCAGGGACAGGTCAGGACCGGCGGTGATGTTCACCAGGATGCCGCGTGCGCCTTGCAGGTTCACGTCTTCGAGCAACGGGTTGCGGATGGCCGCTTCGGTGGCTTCACGCGCACGGTTCGGACCGCTGGCGCAGCCAGTGCCCATCATCGCCATGCCCATTTCGCTCATCACGGTACGCACGTCGGCAAAGTCGACGTTGATCATGCCCGGGCGCTTGATGATGTCGGAGATACCGCGAACGGCACCGGCCAGTACATCGTCAGCCTTGGCGAACGCGGACAGCAGGCTCGCGTCCTTGCCCAGGATGGTCAGCAGCTTCTCGTTGGGGATGGTGATCAACGAGTCGACGCTTTCAGACAGCAGACGGATACCTTCGTCGGCGATCTGCATGCGCTTGCGGCCTTCGAACGGGAACGGACGGGTCACGACGGCGACCGTCAGAATCCCCATTTCCTTGGCCACTTCGGCGATGATCGGCGCTGCACCGGTACCGGTACCGCCGCCCATGCCGGTGGTGATGAACACCATGTTGGTGCCTTGCAGCACTTCGGCGATACGCTCGCGGTCTTCCAGCGCGGCTTGACGGCCGACTTCCGGGTTGGCGCCAGCGCCGAGGCCCTTGGTCACGGCGGTGCCCAATTGCAGGATGGTCCGCGCGCCGATGCTCTTCAGCGCCTGGGCATCAGTGTTGGCGCAGATGAATTCAACGCCTTCAATGTTGCTCTTGACCATATGGTTGACAGCGTTGCCGCCGCCACCGCCGACACCGATCACTTTGATGACCGGGCTTGCGGGGATGTTGTCTACGAGTTCGAACATTTTCCCTCTCCTTTCGTGTTCTCTAGTTTTTTCGCCTACTGCTTTTTTACGGTGTTGCGGTAAATCGTTAGAAATTGCCTTTGACCCAAGCCTGCAACCGTTCAAACAACGGTGCTTTCGCTTCGTCGTCGCCGCGGTAGCTGTCGCGGATGCTCGGCCCCGACAGGGAAATGCCGTCGGTCTGCTTTTGCAGCCCGTACAACAGCAAGCCCACACCGGTGGAATAAATCGGGTTGCGCACCACGTCGCCCAGGCCTTTGACGCCATGGGGCACGCCCAGGCGAACTGGCATGTGGAAGATCTCTTCGGCCAGTTCGACCGCGCCTTCCATCTTCGAGGTGCCACCGGTCAGCACGATGCCGGCCGGGATCAAATCTTCGTAGCCGCTGCGGCGCAGTTCCGCCTGGATCAGGGTGAACAGCTCGTCGTAACGCGGCTCGACCACTTCGGCCAAGGCCTGGCGCGACAGCTCGCGCGGTGGACGGTCGCCCACGCTCGGCACCTTGATGGTTTCACCGGCACCGGCCAGTTTGGCCAGGGCGCAGGCATAGCGGATCTTGATCTCTTCGGCGTACTGCGTCGGTGTGCGCAACGCCATGGCGATGTCGTTGGTGACCTGGTCGCCGGCAATCGGGATCACGGCGGTGTGACGGATCGCACCCTCGGTGAAGATCGCGATGTCGGTGGTGCCGCCGCCGATGTCGACCAGGCACACGCCCAGTTCTTTTTCGTCGTCGGTCAGTACCGAGTAGGCCGAAGCCAGTTGCTCGAGAATGATGTCGTCGATTTCCAGGCCGCAGCGACGCACGCACTTTTCAATGTTCTGTGCGGCATTGACCGCGCAGGTCACCACGTGGACCTTGGCTTCCAGGCGCACGCCTGACATGCCCAGGGGCTCGCGCACGCCTTCCTGGTTGTCGATCACGTAGTCCTGCGGCAGGGTGTGCAGCACGCGCTGGTCCGCCGGGATCGCCACGGCCTGGGCGGCGTCGAGTACGCGCTCAAGGTCGGCCGCGCTGACTTCGCGGTCGCGGATCGCCACGATGCCGTGGGAATTCAGGCTGCGGATGTGATTGCCCGCCACGCCTACGAACGCCGAGTGAATCCGGCAACCGGCCATCAGCTGCGCTTCTTCGATGGCGCGCTGGATCGATTGCACGGTGGACTCGATGTTCACCACCACGCCCTTCTTCAGGCCCCGGGACGGATGCGTGCCAATACCGACGATTTCGATCGTGCCGTCTTCCCCGACCTCGCCCACCAGCGCCACCACCTTGGAGGTGCCGATATCGAGACCGACGATCATTTTGCCGCTTTGCACGTTTGCCATGGGTCCTGCCTCTTCTTAATTCTTCGCGACAGCGGGTTGCGCTGCCGTGGGCGCAGCCGGTTCACGCCAGCCGACGGCAAGGCCGTTGGCGTAACGCAGGTCGACGCTCGCAATGTTCGTAATCTGTTCTTTCAAGGTCTTTTCATAGATGGCAATAAAGCGGCGCATCTTTTCCACCAAGCGGTCGCGTCCCAGCAACAACTCGATGCCCGGGCCGGAACTGCCTGCCCCGGTCGTCAAAAACCAGCTGCCCCGTTCACGCAATTCCAGGCGTGCAATGGAGAAGCCCAGCGGCCGCAGCATCTGGCTCAAGGCCTGGTACTGCTGCATCACTTGCTGCTGCGCCCGCTGCGGCCCGAACAGCTGCGGCAGGTGCTCGTAATTGGCCAGCTCACGCGGGGTGAACGCCTGGCCCTGGTTGTTCAACAGCGCCTCATCGCCCCAACGGGCCACGGGCAGTTGTTCTTCCAGGCGGATCGTCACCTGGTCCGGCCATACACGGCGGACTTCGGCGTGGGCGATCCACGGCATCTGCTCCAGCTCCCGGCGCATGCCGGCCAGGTCGATGGTGAAGAAGCTCGCCGCCAGGAACGGGCCAATGCGCTGCTGCACCGCTTGCTGGCTGATGTAGCTCAAGTCGCCCTGCACGCTGATCTTGGTGATCGGCCGGTCGGCATAAGGCAATAGACGCTGCGCGCCTTCGTAAGTGCCGAAACCCAACACCACCAGCAACACCGGCCAGAACAGCGCCTTGAGGAAACCAAAGTTGGCTTTCGGCAGGCGCGCCGACATCGGCTCTTTAGCCACCATTCGGCTGGCACCCCGTGGCACCGGCTTGCGGCCGGGTGCGGGTGGGGGCTGATGACGAAGCGATGCGCCTTTCATGTCTTAGCCTCGCTGCCTTTCTTCACCGGCAACGCTGGCCGCCAGGATCGCCAGCACCAACTGCTGGAAATCCAGGCCGGCTGCGCGCGCGGCCATAGGGACCAGGCTGTGGTCGGTCATGCCCGGTGCGGTGTTGACTTCCAGGAACCAGAAATTCCCTTGGTCATCCTGCATCACGTCTGCCCGCGCCCAACCGGCGATACCCAGCGCCTCACAGGCTTTCGCCGTGAGGTCCATCAATTCCTGTTCTTTGCTTGCGTCAAGGCCGCAGGGGATCCGGTACTGGGTATCGGAAGCCAGGTACTTGGCGTCGTAATCGTAAAAGGTGTGGGGCGTGCCCAAGGCGATGGGCGGCAATACCTGGCCACGCAGGGTGGCGATGGTGTACTCGGGACCTTGGATCCACTGTTCCACCAACACTTGCGAATCGTAGGTACTTGCCGCTTTCCATGCGTCGATCAATTCGGCGGCCGAGTTCACTTTAGCCATGCCGATACTGGAGCCTTCATGGGCAGGTTTGACGATCAAAGGCAGGCCCAGTTCCTTGGCTGCAGAAATACAATCGTCTTCGCTGCACAGCACACTGTGACGCGGGGTAGGAATTCCCAGGCTGTGCCACACCTGCTTGGTGCGCAACTTGTCCATGGCCAGCGCCGAGGCGAGGATGCCGCTGCCGGTGTAAGGAATCCCGGCGCACTCCAGCAGGCCTTGCATGCTGCCGTCTTCACCGCCACGGCCGTGCAGGATGATGAAGGCGCGGTCGATCTTCTCGGCCTGCAGGCGTGCGAGGAAGTCGTCGCCCACGTCGATCCCGAACGCATTCACGCCCGCGCTTTGCAGCGCTTCGAGCACGGCGTTGCCGGACTTGAGCGACACTTCACGCTCAGCGCTCTTACCGCCGAACAGCACGGCCACGCGGCCGAAGTCGGCAGGGGCGATGGTGGAGAACAGGGAGGCGTAGTTCGTGGTCATTTCGACTTCCCCTGTTCAGCAGCGAGCGCTTTTTTTACGAACAAGGAGCTCGCCAGCAATTTAGGCGCAAGGCCGCCGATATCACCGGCACCCTGGCACAGCAGGATGTCGCCGGCGCGCAGCAGCGGCTTGACGATCGGCGCCAGGTCCACACCGCGCTCGATGTAGATCGGGTCCAACTGGCCACGCTGACGGATGCTGTTGCACAGTTTGCGGCTGTCCGCCCCGGGGATCGGTTCTTCACCGGCCGGGTAGACTTCCATCAGCAGCAGCACGTTGGCATCGGCCAGTACATTGACGAAATCGTCATACAGGTCGCGGGTGCGGCTGTAGCGGTGCGGCTGGTAGACCATCACCAGGCGACGCTCCGGCCAACCACCGCGCACGGCCTTGATCACGGCGGCGACTTCGGTCGGGTGGTGACCGTAGTCGTCCACCAGCATCACCTCGCCACCTTCCACCGGCAGTTGCCCGTAGACCTGGAAGCGCCGGCCCACGCCGGCAAAGCCCGACAGGCCCTCGACAATGGCTTCATCGCTGACGCCTTCATCGGAGGCAATGCAGATGGTCGCCAGGGAATTGAGCACGTTGTGGTTGCCCGGCATGTTCACCGACACGTCCAGCGGTTCGCGGTCCGGGCGCAGCACGGTGAAGAACGTCTGCATGCCTTGCTGGCGCACATTGATCGCGCGCACGTCGGCGTCTTCGCTGAAGCCGTAGGTCACGGTCGGACGCTTGACCAGCGGCAGGATCTCGCGCACCACCGGGTCATCCAGGCACACCACCGCCAAACCGTAGAACGGCAGGTTATGCAGGAACTCGACGAAGGTTTTCTTCAACTTGTTGAAGTCGCCGTCGTAGGTCGCCATGTGGTCGGCGTCGATGTTGGTGACCACGGCCACCAGCGGTTGCAGGTGCAGGAAGCTGGCATCGCTTTCGTCGGCTTCGGCGATCAGGTAGCGGCTGGTGCCCAGTTGCGCATTGGTGCCAGCTGCATTCAGGCGGCCACCGATCACAAAGGTCGGGTCCAGGCCACCAGCGGCGAACACCGAGGCGATCAGGCTGGTGGTGGTGGTCTTGCCGTGGGTACCGGCGACGGCAATGCCATGGCGGTAGCGCATCAGCTCGGCCAGCATCTCGGCGCGGGGCACCACGGGAATGCGGCGCTCAAGGGCGCTGGCAACTTCCGGGTTTGAGGTGTTCACGGCGCTGGACACCACCAGCACGTCGGCCTCGACGGCGTTCTCGGCGCGGTGGCCGATGAAGATTTTCGCGCCGAAGGACTTCAGGCGCTCGGTAACCGGCGACTCTTTCAAGTCGGAGCCGGACACCTGGTAGCCCAGGTTCAGCAACACTTCGGCAATGCCACACATGCCCACACCGCCGATCCCGACGAAGTGGATACGACGGATGCGGCGCATTTCCGGTTGCGGCATGGCTTTCTGATTCTCAACCATGGGCCACCTCCAGGCAGATATCGACCACGGTGCGGGTTGCGTCAGGTTTGGCCAGGCGGCGTGCGGTACACGCCATGCTGTTGAGTCGTTCCGGTTGCATCAAAACCTCGGTCAGGCGTGCGGCCAAATCGGCGGCGCCAGTCGTTCTTTGCGGCAGTAGGAAGGCAGCGCCCTCCCCGGCCAAATATTCGGCGTTGCGGGTCTGGTGATCGTCGATCGCATGGGGCAAAGGCACCAGCAAGGACGGCAGACCGGCGGCGGCCAGTTCACTGACGGTCAGCGCACCAGCGCGACAGACCACCAGGTCGGCCCAGCCATAGGCTTGGGCCATGTCTTTGATGAAGGGCTGCACATCAGCCTCGACACCGGCCTCGCGATAACGCGTGGCGGTGACTTCATCGTGGTTCTTGCCGGCCTGGTGAAAGACCTGCGGGCGCACGTCCACCGGCAACTGCGCCAGCGCTTGCGGCAGCAATTTGTTCAGCGGCTCGGCGCCCAGGCTCCCGCCCAGGATCAGCAGGTGCGCCTTGCGCCCGACCAAGGGCTGCCGGGCAATGTCCATAAACAGCTCGGTGCGTACCGGGTTGCCGGTGGTGCGGCGTTTGTCCGAGGCGCCGAAGGTATTCGGGAACGCTTCGCACACCCGCGCCGCCAGCGGCACCAGCAAGCGGTTGGCGGTGCCGGCGACAGCGTTCTGCTCATGCACGATCACCGGCACGCCCGCGAGCCTCGCCGCGACGCCGCCGGGGCCGGTCACATAACCGCCGAAACCGAGCACACACACAGGCTGCAATTCACGGATGACCTTGCGCGCCTGCCACACCGCCTTGAGCAACACGAACGGTGCCTTGAGCAGCGACAGCTTGCCCTTGCCGCGCAGGCCCGTGACGTTGATCAGATGCAGCGGCAAGCCGGCGTTCGGCACCAGTTCGTTTTCGATGCCACGCGGCGTTCCCAGCCAATGCACGCTGTAGCCACGGCTCTGGAATTCGCGCGCACAGGCCAGGGCCGGGAACACGTGGCCCCCGGTGCCGCCCGCCATGATCAGCACGTTAGCGCCCATGGGTCGGCTCCTCGGCGAAGTCGCTTTCGCTGAACTCCATCTCTTCGCTGCCCAGGTGGGTTCGACTCTCCCACTCGATGCGCAGCAACAAGCCAAGACAGGCACAGCAGATCACCAACGAACTGCCGCCGTAACTGAGGAACGGCAAGGTCAGGCCCTTGGTCGGCAGCAGGCCGACGTTCACGCCGATATTGATCAGGAACTGGCCGATCCACAGGAACGACAAGCCATACGCCACATACGCAGCGAAATACTGTTTGGCCTTCTCGGCCCACAAGCCGATGTACATGCCGCGCACACACACGAACACGAACAATGCGACGGTACACAGCGAGCCGACCACGCCCAGCTCTTCGGCGAGCACCGAGAACACGAAGTCGGTGTGCGCTTCCGGCAGGTAGAATTGTTTCTGCACGCTGTTGCCCAGGCCCACGCCCAGCCACTCGCCACGACCGAAGGCGATCAGCGCCTGGGTCAACTGGTAGCCGGAGCCGAACTGGTCGGACCACGGGTCGGTAAAGGTGATCAGACGGGCCATCCGATAAGGTTGCGCCTGCACCAGCACGGTCACGGCAGCCACCGCCAGCACCACCATCAAGGTGAAGCGGAACAGCCCGACCCCGCCGAGGAACAGCATCGCCGCAGCGGCGCCCATCATCACGACGGTGGCCCCGAAGTCGGGTTCCATCAGCAACAGGCCGGCCATGGGCAGCAGCACGATGAACGGCTTGAAGAAGCCCATCCAGCTTTCACGCACTTCTTTCTGACGCCGCACCAGGTAGCCGGCGAGGTAGATCACCACGAACACCTTGGCGATTTCCGACGGCTGCACGTTGAACGCACCGAAGCCGATCCAGCGCATCGAACCGTTCACCTCGCGGCCGATGCCGGGCAGGATCACCATGATCAGCAAGCCAAACGCACCGATCAGCATCAGCCAGCCCAGACGCTGCCAGGTGGCGATGGGGATCATCATGGTGACGATGCACGCGCCGAGGCCGATCACCAGGTACACCAGGTGACGGATCATCATGTACAGGGTGTTGCCCGACTGCACGGCCGCCACTTCGGAGGACGCCGACGTGATCATCACCAGCCCAAGGCCCAGCAAAGCCAGGCAACCGGCGAGCATCGGGAAGTCGAGGTCGATGCCGCGCCCGGTAATGATCGGCGACGGGTACGGCTTGATGATGTTACGGAGGTTGAGATTCATGCCAAGGCCTCCACGGCGCGGGCGAACAGCTGGCCGCGCTCTTCGTAGTTCTTGAACATGTCGAAACTGGCGCACGCCGGCGACAGCAGCACCGCATCACCCGGCTGGGCCAGGGCTTTGCACTGGGCAATCGCGTCGTCGAGCGAGCTGGCGCGCACTTGCGGCACCGCATCACCGAGGGCGGCGGCGATCAAGTCGGCATCGCGGCCCATCAGCACCACGGCGCGGCAATGGGCGGCCACCGGCCCCTTGAGGTCCTTGAAGTCGGCGCCTTTGCCGTCGCCACCGGCGATCAGCAGCAGCTTGCCGTCGATATCGGCCCCCAGGCCTTCGATGGCGGCCAGGGCCGCACCGACGTTGGTGGCCTTGGAGTCGTTGTAATAGCTGACGCCATTCAGGTCGCGGACCCACTGGCAGCGATGCTCGAGGCCGCCGAAGGTGCGCAGGCTCGCGAGCATGGCATCGAACGGCAAGCCCACGGCATGCCCCAGCGCCAAGGCCGCGAGGGCGTTGGATTGGTTGTGGGCGCCACGGATTTTCAGCTCGCGCACCGGCATCAGGTTCTGGAATTCGAAGGCCAGGTATTTCTCGCCGTTCTCTTCACGGATACCGAAGGCCTTGAAGTCGGGTTTGCCCAGGCCGAAGGTCCAGCACGGCAGGCCCTCGCCCATCAGCGGACGGCTCAGGGCATCCTGGCGGTTGACCACCACTTGTTTGGCGCCGCGGAAGATCCGGTGCTTGGCCAGGTGATAGGCCGGCAGGCCGCTGTAGCGGTCCATGTGGTCTTCGCTGACGTTCAATACGGTGGCCACTTCAGCGCCCAGGTCGTGGGTGGTTTCCAGCTGGAAGCTCGACAGTTCCATCACGTACAGCTCGACGTCGTCGCTGAGCAGGTCCAGCGCCGGGGTGCCGAGGTTGCCGCCCACGGCCACGCGCTTGCCGGCCGCAGCCGCCATCTCGCCGACCAGGGTGGTCACGGTGCTTTTCGCGTTGGAACCGCTGATCGCGACGATCGGCGCCTTCGCGTTACGCGCGAACAGGTCGATATCGCCGGACAGCTTCACGCCACGCGCCGCTGCGGCTTGCAGGGCCGGTGTCGCCAGGGCCAGGCCGGGGCTCACGTAGAGCTCGTCGGCACGGCACAGAAACTCGACATCCAACTCGCCACAACGCACTTCCACGTGCGGGTAGTCACGGCGCAGCGTGACCAGCTCCGGTGGATTTTCCCGCGTATCGGCGACGGCAAACGACGTGCCCTGGTTCGCCAGGAAGCGAACCAGGGACATGCCGCTCTTGCCGAGGCCGACAACGATGCGGAAGTGGTCTGAAGCGATCAGGGACACTCGTTTCTACCTCAGTTTCAGGGTGGCAAGACCGACCAGCACGAGAATCACGGTGATGATCCAGAATCGGACGATCACACGCGGCTCAGGCCAGCCCTTGAGTTCAAAGTGGTGGTGGATCGGCGCCATGCGGAACACGCGGCGCCCGGTCAATTTGAAGGAAGCCACCTGGATGACCACCGACAGGGTTTCCATCACGAACACACCGCCCATGATGAACAGCACGATTTCCTGGCGAACGATCACCGCGATGGTGCCCAGGGCCGCGCCCAGCGCCAGTGCGCCGACATCGCCCATGAACACTTGCGCGGGATAGGTGTTGAACCACAGGAAGCCCAGCCCGGCACCGATCAGCGCGCCGCAGAACACGATCAGTTCACCGGCGCCCGGCACATACGGGATCAGCAGGTATTCAGCGAATTTCACGTTACCCGACAGGTAGCAGAAGATGCCGAGCGCGCCGCCTACCATCACCGTCGGCATGATCGCCAGGCCGTCGAGGCCGTCGGTCAGGTTCACCGCGTTGCTGGAGCCGACGATGACGAAGTAGGTCAGCACCACGAAGCCGATGCCCAGCGGAATGCTCGCATCCTTGAGCATCGGGATGATCAAGGTGGTCTCGACCGCGCTTGGAGCCGTCATGTAGAGGAAGATCGCGGCGGCCAGGCCGAACACCGACTGCCAGAAATACTTCCAGCGGCTTGGCAGCCCCTTGGAGTTTTTCTCGATCACTTTGCGATAGTCATCGACCCAGCCGATGGCGCCGAACAACAAGGTCACCAGCAGCACCACCCACACGTAGCGGTTGTACAGGTCGGCCCAGAGCAAGGTGCTGATGCCGATGGACGACAGAATCAGCGCGCCGCCCATGGTCGGGGTGCCGGATTTGGACAGGTGCGACTGCGGGCCGTCATTGCGAACCGATTGACCAATTTGCAGGCTCTGCAGGGTGCGGATCATCCACGGCCCCAGGAACAGCGACAGAGACAGCGCGGTCAGCACGCCCAGAATCCCGCGCAGGGTCAGGTACTGGAAGACCGCGAAGCCTTTGTGGAACTGTTGCAGATACTCAGCCAGCAGCAGCAGCATTAATGTTTCTCCGTACTTGAGCCACACAAGGCCACGACGACGTTTTCCATCACCGCGCTGCGCGATCCCTTGATCAAAATGGTTGTGTGTTTGTCTTGTTCGCCCGCACGCAGCGCCTGGATCAGCTCGGCCTGGGTGGCGAAATGCCGCGCACCGGGGCCGAAGGCATTGACGGCATGAGCCATGTTCGGGCCGACGGCGTAGAGCGCGTCGACTTTGCCGCTGGCGTAAGCGCCGACTTCCCGATGGGACTGTTCGGCCCAATCGCCCAGTTCGGCGATATCGCCCAGCACCAGCACCTTGCGCCCGTCGAAACCCTTGAGCAGGTCGATGGCGGCGCAGACCGAGGACTGGTTGGCGTTGTAAGTGTCATCGATCACGCGCATGCCATTGCTGGCCAATTGCGCGACGGTACGGCCCTTGACCGGTTGCACCGCGCCCAGGCCGGTGGCGATGCCAAACAGCGACACGCCCAGGGCATAAGCCGCAGCCGCGGCCGCCAAGGCATTGGCGATGTTATGGTTGCCCAGCAGGTTCAACTGCACATGCTGCTCGCCTTGCGGCGAATGCAAGGTAAAGGACGGGCAACCACGGGCGTCGACCGCGATGTTCGACGCGTGGAAATCGGCCGCTGCATTCAGCACGGCGAACGTCAGCACCTTGCGACCGGCGGCGCGTACACGCCAGGTCTCGAAGGCCTTGTCGTCAAGATTCAACACAGCTATGCCCGAGGCATCGAGGCCTTCGAGGATTTCGCCCTTGGCTTCGACGATTTTTTCCGGGCCGCCGAACTCGCCGACGTGGGCGGTCCCGGCGTTGTTGATAATTGCCACGTGAGGCTTGGTCAGCGCCACGGTGTAGGCAATTTCGCCAATACGCGAAGCGCCCAGCTCGATCACGGCCGCCGTGTGTTCCGGGGCCAGTTCGAGCAGGGTCAGCGGTGCGCCGAAATCGTTGTTCAGGTTGCCACGGGTGGCCAGCACCGGCCCGCGCGTGCGCAGGACACCGGCGAGCAGTTCCTTGACCGTGGTCTTGCCGCTGGAGCCGGTGATCGCGGCCACCGGCTTGGTGAACGCCGCACGGTTCAGCGCACCCAGTTGGCCCAAGGCCAGGCGCGTGTCGGCCACCAGCAATTGCGGCAGGGTGGAGTCCGCCACTTCGCGTTGCACCAGGGCACCGACCGCGCCTTTGGCGGCGACCTCATTCAGGTAGTCATGGCCGTCGAAACGCGGACCGGCCAGGGCAACAAACAGTTGGCCCGGCTTGATCGCACGGCTATCGATACTGACGCCATTGAAACTGCAATCACCCGACAGCATGCGCGCCGAGAGGGCCTGGGTCAGCTCGCTGAATTTCATCGCTTTAAGCATGGGCGACCTCCCAGGCGGTCAAGGCATGATCGGCCTCGACCAGATCGGAGAAAGCGTGACGCTCGCCGTTGATTTCTTGATAGTCCTCGTGACCTTTACCAGCCAGTACCACGACATCGTCGACGCTGGCGCTGGCGATCAATTGGGCAATGGCCGCGCCGCGACCGGCAATGAAGCTGGCCTTGGATGGGTCTTTGAAGCCGACGCGGATGTCGTCGAAAATCTGGCTCGGGTCTTCGCTGCGCGGGTTGTCGTCGGTGACGAGCACGCCATCGGCCAGACGCTCGACAATCTCGGCCATCAATGGACGCTTGCCGCGATCGCGATCACCGCCACAGCCGAACAGGCACAGCAACTTGCCCTTGGCGTGTGGGCGCAGGGCCAGCAGGACTTTTTCCAGTGCGTCCGGGGTGTGGGCGTAATCGACCACCACCAGCGGCTGCGAACCGCCGCCCAGACGTTGCATGCGACCGGCCGGGCCTTCCAGCTTCGGCAGCACGCGCAGGATTTCATCGAGCGCGTAATCCAGGCCGAGTAGCGCACCGATCGCCGCGAGGACGTTGCTCAGGTTGAAACGACCCAGCAAGGTGCTGCGCAAATGGTGCTCGCCCTGCGGCGTCACCAACGTGGCGCGCACGCCCTCGTCATTGAATTGGGCTTCGCGGCAATACAGATAGGCGCGGGAGTCTTCCAGGCTGTAGCTGATCAGGCGCGCTTCGCTGTCTTGGGCAGCCAGCTCGCGGCCGAACGCGTCATCCAGGTTCACCACGCGGCACTTCAGGTCGTTCCAGGCAAACAGCTTGGCCTTCTCGGCGGCGTAGGCTTGCATGGTGCCGTGGTAGTCCAGGTGATCGCGGGACAGGTTGGTCATCACCGCCACATCGAAAGCCAGCGCAGCAACGCGGCCCTGGTGCAAACCGTGGGACGACACTTCCATGGCAACCGCCTTGGCACCGGCCTTTTTCAGGTCGGCCAGGGTCGCTTGCACGGCGATCGGGTTCGGCGTGGTGTGCAGGCCGCTTTGCAGCGCGCCATAGAAACCGGTGCCCAGGGTGCCGACGATGCCGCAGTGCTGGCCCAACAGGTCAAGCGCCTGGGCGACCAGTTGGGTCACGCTGGTCTTGCCGTTGGTGCCGGTCACGCCAATCAGGTTCAGGTGGCGGCTCGGATCGCCGTAGAAACGCCCGGCGATGTCCGACAGTTGCGCGGCCAGGCCTTTGACCGGAATCAACGGCACGTCGGTGATCGGCAGCACGGTGGCACCGTCCACTTCATACGCCACGGCGGCGGCGCCGCGTTGCAGGGCATCGGCGATGTGCGCGCGGCCATCGTATTTGCCGCCAGGCACCGCCAGGAACAGGTCCCCGGCGCGTACATTACGACTGTCCAGTGTCAGCTCGCGGATCAGCAGATCGCGACCGGCATGGGCAAAAATCTTGTTCAGGCTAAGAGACATCAGCCGCGCCCTCCATTGGCTTTTACCGCGGCGGCCGGTGGTCCGGCGTTCGCTTGTTGGGTCGGCGGCAGGTTGTCCGGCGTGATGTTCATCAGGCGCAGGGTGCCGGACATCACTTTGCTGAACACCGGCGCCGACACCAGGCCACCGAAGTAGCCCGCTTTACTCGGTTCATCGATCACGACGACGATGGCGTAGCGCGGGTCGCTCATCGGGCCGAAACCGGCGAACAGCGAGCGATAGGAGTTCTCGGCATAGCCTTTGGTGCCGACCGAGGTCTTACGCGCAGTACCCGACTTGCCGGCCACGTGATACGCCGGCACCTGGGCGCGGAATACGCCGCGCGGTGCTTCGATCACTTGTTGCAGCATGCCTTGCATGGTCTTGGCGACGCTTTCCGGAATCACCTGGGTCGCTTTCGGCGCTTCGTCGACGTGGATCAGGCTCAAAGGAACCATCCGACCGTTATTGGCCAATACAGAGAAAGCGTGGGCCAGCTGGATCGCGGTCACCGACAGGCCATAGCCGTAGGACAGCGTGGCGGTCTCGGCTTTTTTCCAGTCGCGGTAGTTCGGCAGGTTGCCCACGCGCTCACCCGGGAAGTCCAGGCCGGTGGGTTGGCCCAGGCCGATCTTTTGCGCCAGGTGGTAGATGGTTTCGCCGCCGATATCGAAGGCGACCTTACTCATGCCCACGTTACTGGAGTTGATCAGGATACCTGTCAGATCCAACACCGGGCCTTCGGTACGCGACACGTCACGAATGGTGTATTTGCCCAACTGCAGGGTGCCGGGGTAGACCTCGACCTTGTCGCTGGGCTTCCAGCGCCCGGTTTCCAGGGCGGCACTCATGGAGATGGCTTTCATGGTCGAACCCGGCTCGAACACGTCGATCATCGCGCGGTTGCGCATCATCGCCGGTTGCAGGTTGCGACGGTTGTTCGGGTTGTAGGTCGGCTGGTTGACCATGGCGAGGATCTCGCCGGTCTTCACGTCCATGATCACCAGGCTGCCGGCCTTCGCGCCGTTCTCGATGATCGCGTTACGCAGCTCGCGGTTGGCCAGGTATTGCAGGCGCAGGTCAATCGACAACGCCAAGGGCTTGCCGGCCTTGGCGTTTTTGGTGACTTGGACGTCTTTGATCAGTCTGCCGCGCCGATCCTTGATGACCTGTCGCTTGCCGGGCACGCCGGCCAGCCATTCATCGTAGGCCAGCTCAACCCCTTCGCGACCATGGTCGTCGATGTCGGTAAAGCCAACCATGTGCGCGGTGGTTTCACCGGCCGGGTAGAAACGGCGGAATTCCTCGATGCCGTAGACACCGGGGACCTTGAGGTCGAGCACTTGCTGGCCCTGTTCAGGGGTGAGGCCGCGAACCAGGTAGATGAATTCTTTATTGGCCTGGGCTTCCAGGCGCTCGGCCAGGGCTTTCGGGTCCTGACCCAACGCGGCAGCCAGTTGTGGCCACCTGTCCTTGGCCACCTGCAATTCCTTGGCGTTGGCCCACAGCGTGGTCACCGGCGTGCTGACGGCCAGGGGCTCGCCGTTACGGTCGGTGATCAGGCCGCGGTGTGCAGGAATCGGAATATGTCGCAGGCTACGGGCATCGCCCTGGCCGATCAGGAAGTCGCGGTCGACCACCTGCAGGTCGATGATCCGCCAGGTGATGGCGCCGACCATCAAGGCCAGCAAGCCAAGCATCAGGCGGAAGCGCCACGGGTAAAGTGCGCCTTCGAGTTTCATCATGGCGCCACCATTCGAACTTCGGCCGCGCCAGGGATGTGCATCTTCAGCTGTTCGGTGGCCAGTATTTCGATGCGGCTGTGGGCGGTCCAGGTGCTTTGCTCGAGGATCAACCGGCCCCACTCCGCCTGCGCTTTATCACGCACACTCAATTCGCCGTACAGGGTATTGAGCAGTTGGCGGTTGTAATGGGCGCTGTAGGACACCGCAATCGCGGACACCAGCACGCCGATAAACAGCAACAACATAAAGAAGCTGCCGCCCGGGAGGGGCTTGGCGAAGAGCCTGCTCACCGCAACTTCTCCGCGACGCGCATGACGGCGCTACGGGAGCGTGGGTTGGCCTTGAGTTCAGCTTCGGAAGCGAACTGCGCCTTGCCATGGATTTTGATTTTCGGCACGAAGGCTTCGAAACGCACCGGCAGGTTGCGTGGCAGGTTGTCGGATTCACCCTTGACCAGGCGACGCATGAACAGTTTGACGATGCGGTCTTCCAGGGAGTGGAAGCTGATCACCACCAGGCGCCCGCCCACTTCCAAGGCTTCCAGCGCGGCTTCGAGGCCGGCTTCCAGATCGCCCAATTCATTGTTGACGTGAATGCGCAGGCCCTGGAACGCACGGGTCGCCGGGTTCTTGCCCTTTTCCCAGGCAGGGTTGGCGACTTTCAGCACTTCAGCCAGGTCGGCGGTGCGCTCGAACGGCTGGATTTCGCGGCGCTCGACCACGGCGCGCGCCATGCGGCCGGCGAAGCGTTCTTCGCCGTATTCCTTGAACACACGGGCGATTTCTTCCACCGGCGCAGTGGCGATGAACTGGGCGGCACTGACACCACGGGTGGGGTCCATACGCATATCCAGCGGGCCGTCGTTCATGAAACTGAAACCGCGCTCCGGGTCATCGAGCTGCGGCGAGGACACGCCCAGGTCGAGCAAAACCCCGGCCACCTTGCCTGCCATGCCGCGCTCGGCGACTTCAGCACCCAGCTCGGCAAAGCTGCGTTGTACAACGACAAAGCGGCCGTCTTCGGCCGCTAGCGCTTGCCCGGTGGCAATCGCCTGGGGGTCTTTGTCGAACCCGAGGAGTTTACCGTCGGGCCCGAGCTGGCTGAGTATCAACCGGCTGTGCCCGCCCCTGCCGAAGGTACCATCCAGATAGCAGCCATCCGCGCGTACGGCGAGAGCCTCAACGGCTTCGTCAAGCAGTACGGTGATGTGGTTAAAGCCGCTATCAATAGTCACAAGATCAAATCACGCAGTTCATCAGGCATGGCGCCCGGTTGTTGAATAGCAGCCAGGTCAGCTGCAGAAACAGCATCCCAGGCATCTTCGTCCCACAATTGGAACTTGTTCAGTTGGCCCACCAGCATTGCGCGCTTGTCGAGCTTGGCGTACTCGCGCAGACGCGGGGGCACCAGGAAACGACCACTGCCATCGAGTTCGAGGTCGACGGCATTACCGATCAGCAAACGCTGCAGACGGCGGTTTTCTTCACGCAATGAAGGCAAGGCACGCAGTTTGGTTTCAATCAACTCCCACTCATCGAGGGGGTAAACGCATAAACAAGGGTCAACGGCATCGATCGTGATGATTAACTGCCCGGAACTTCGCGAAATCAGCTCGTCACGATACCGGCTCGGCATAGCGAGACGGCCTTTTGCATCGAGACTGATAGCGTTAGCTCCGCGAAACACAGATGCGTTTCTCCAAATTTTAGCGCTTTACGTTCAAAAAACCCACTTTGTGCCACTTTCCGCCACTTGCGCACACTATAGGAATGCGCCCACCACACCGTCAAGGCGCGGATTCAAGGAAAAGCCTTACAGAACGGAGATTTAGGAGCGCAAGAGGAGGAGAAATCAGAGTTCAGCGGTATTTTTGGCTCAATAAGAACAAATAGCTCAAAGAGCTATGCTTCAAAGTTAAAGTAATTTATTAAGAGTAAGATTTTTTTGGTATTACCAAGATGCATCTGCCAATGATTTGGCAGGGAGGGATTCTTGCGTTACTACCGGGTTTCTGCACGAGATTCGGACAGAAGGAAAAAAGGTGGAGAGTCGATCTATAAGCCGGGTTCTGTCTTGAACAGTCATTCGTCTACGATGGCCATCACTGGACATCTTTAGCAACCTACCCGGTCCCAGCGCGGGCCACGCCTTGGGACCCTATTTGGTCTTGCTCCAAGTGGGGTTTACCTAGCCACGAACTGTTGCCAGACGTGCGGTGCGCTCTTACCGCACCTTTTCACCCTTACCGGCACCGAAGTGCTTAGGCGGTTATTTTCTGTGGCACTTTCCGTAGGCTCACGCCTCCCAGGCATTACCTGGCACTTCGCCCTATGGAGCCCGGACTTTCCTCCCCCCCCTAATTTTCATAGAGGGCAGCGACTGTCCAATCGACTCTCCGCCGCGCAGGTTAACGGCACGACGGAGTTAGGACAAGTATTAAAAGTGCAGCAATGCCATCACGTTCAGACGGAATACCGGTTTAACCCCGGAACTATTCGGCTTTCTGTTTATCCAGCGCGGCCTGATACAACACATTTTTGCGCACCCCGGTGATTTCCGCCGCCAGCGCCGCCGCTCGCTTAAGGGGCATTTCCTTGAGCAGCAGATCCAAGACGCGCATGGCTTCGCCACCGACGGCGTCTTCATTTTCCGGCGCTGTCCAACCCGCCACCAGCACCACGCACTCGCCACGCTGCTGATTGCTGTCACCTTCGACAAACGCGCGCAGTTCTTCCAGCGGCAGCCCCTTGAGCGTCTCGAAGGTCTTGGTCAGCTCGCGGGCCAGCAGCGCCAGGCGCTCGCCACCGAACACCAGCTCCATGTCCTGCAGGCATTCGAGGATACGATGCGGGGCTTCATAGAAGATCAGCGTGCGCGGTTCTTCCTTAAGCGCCTGAAGACGTGCGCGACGCCCCACCGCCTTGGCCGGCAGGAAACCCTCGAAGATGAAACGATCCGATGGCAACCCCGCGGCGGATAACGCCGCAATCAACGCGCATGCGCCCGGAACCGGCACAACATTGATACCCGCGGCACGCGCCTGACGGACCAGGTGGTAACCGGGATCGGAAATCAGCGGGGTACCGGCATCGGAAATCAGCGCCACATCGTCACCGGCCAGCAGGCGCGTGATAAAACGGCTGCCTTCTTCGCGCTCGTTATGTTCGTGGCAGGCCGCCAATGGCGTACTGATGCCGAAATGCTGCATCAAGCGCTGGGAGTGCCGAGTGTCTTCCGCAGCGATCAATTTAACGTCGCGCAACACTTTAAGCGCCCGGGCGCTGATGTCGTCCAGGTTGCCAATGGGCGTCGCCACGACAAAAAGCGAGCCTGCAGTGGAATTCAAAGGACCTGGAGCAGTCAAAACGCACACCTCGATGGTTGGCAAAAGCCACATTGTAGCGCGTCGACGCCGCGGAAATATGCCATCGAGATGGATGCCGTTTCAGCCGTCGGTCGGCCCTAGCCACCCAAACGCAACATTTACACCACCTAAATTGACGGTTTCACGCCAGTAACATCGCGCCTGGGCCAGTGCTTGGGTACAATTCCACGCTAATTTGATCGGTATCAGGAACACTTACATGATCCCTTGCCTGCGGCTGCTCTCCGCCCTCTGCCTCGCTGCCTTGCTGGGCGCCTGTGCCAGCTCGCCCTCGTCCCGCCTTGGCGACCTGCCACGGACCCCGGATGCCAGTATCGAGCAACTGCTCGAACAGGCGACTACCGCCAACACGCCCGAAAAAGCTGCGTTACTGCGCCTGAGTGCGGCCGACATGGCCTACCACCAGAACAACGCTGGCCGCTCGTCGCAGATTCTTGCGCAGGTGCCGCTGGATGCTCTCAAGCCCGCCGCGCAGGTGTTCGCCAACACCCTGGCCGCCGAACTGGCCATGACGCGCAACCAGCCCAAGGCCGCGCTGGCGGCGTTGAACCACCCCAGCCTGCAGAACCTGAAGGAGCTGCCGGCCGAACAGCAGGTCCGCACCGGCACCGTACATGCACGCGCCTATGAAGCCGACGGCCAGACCCTGGCCGCCGCTCGCGAGCGCGTGACCATGGCGCCACTGCTGACCGGCGACGCTGCCAAGAGCAACCATGAAGCCATCTGGGCGCTGATTGCCGCGCTGCCGGCCGAACAACTGCAAGCCAGCGGCAACCCGACGCTCGACGGCTGGATCACCCTGGCCCAGGCGGTCAAGGGCGCCGGCACGCTGGAGCAACAGCAAGCCGCCATTGACACCTGGCGTGCGCAGAACCCGGGCCATCCGGCCGCCGTGCAACTGCCGACGCCGTTGACCAAACTCAAGGAACTGGCGAGCCAGCCGCTGAACAAGATCGCCCTGCTGCTGCCGCAGGAGGGTCCACTGGCCAACGTGGCCAAGGCCCTGCGCGAAGGCTTCATGGCCGCGCATTACCAGGCTGAACAAGCCGGGCAGAAGCCGCCGGTCATCGAGTTCTATGACAGCTCGCGCCTGACCTCCCTCGACGACTTCTACGCCAAGGCCAAGGCTGCCGGCGTGCAATTGGTCGTCGGGCCGCTGGAAAAGCCGCTGGTCAAACAGCTCAGCGCGCGCCCGCAATTGCCGATTACCACCCTGGCGTTGAACTACAGCGAGACCGATCAAAACCCGGCGCAGCTGTTTCAGTTCGGCCTGGCGGCTGAAGACGAAGCTCGCGAAGTCTCGCGCCGCGCCCGTGCCGACGGCCTGCACCGCGCCGCTGCGATGGTGCCCCGCGGCGAATGGGGTGAGCGTGTCTACAAGGCCTTCCGCCAGGACTGGGAAGCCAACGGCGGCACCGTTGTCGGCGTCGAGTACGTCGACCAGCCGGTCGCCCTCGCCCAGCAGATTGCCGATCTATTCCAACTGCGTAAAAGTGAAGGCCGTGCCAAGAGCCTGCAAAGCGCCGTCGGCACCGACGTCGCCGCACAACCTTCGCGTCGCCAGGATATCGAGTTCATCTTCCTGGCCGTCACCCCGCAACTGGCCCAGCAGATCAAGCCGACCCTGAACTTCCAGTACGCCGGCGACGTGCCGGTGTATGCGACGTCTCACGTGTTCAGCGCCAGCGGCGACAAGAACCAGTACCTGGACATGACCAACGTGATGTTCTGCGAAACCCCTTGGCTGCTCAACACCACCGACCCGCTGCGCAACCAGGTCGCAGCACAATGGCCGCAAGCCAATGGCAGCCTTGGCCGCCTGTACGCGATGGGCGTCGATGCCTACCGCCTGGCGCCACGCGTGGGCCAACTCAAGGCATTGCCGGATACGCGCATTGACGGCCTCTCGGGCAACCTGGGCATCAGCGCCCACCAGCGCGTTGACCGCCAGATGCCGTGGGCGAAGTTCGTCGGCGGCGAGGTCCAGCGTCTGCCCGATACCCCACGCTGATGCCCGAGCGGTCCAGCGCACAAAGCGGCAAGGATGCCGAACTTCAAGCGCTTGAGTATCTTCGACAACAGGGTCTACGCCTTCTGGCGCAGAACTGGTTGTGTAAACGCGGCGAGCTTGATCTGGTCATGCTTGACGGCGATACAGTAGTATTCGTCGAAGTCCGCTACAGAAAACACGCACAATGGGGTGGCGCGCTCGCCAGTATCGACGGGCGCAAGCGTCAGAAGCTGATACTCGCCGCGCAGTTTTTCCTGCTCAAGGAGCATCGCTGGGCTGACTCCCCCTGCCGTTTCGATGTGGTTGCCATTGAAAGCACACCGTCTGGCAAAGCTGATTTGAACTGGCTCAAAGATGCCTTCGACAGCTGATTCGCCGGACATCTTCACCACATACTTTTGCTCTTTGCTTTGCGGGCTGCACATTCCTGTGCCAAATAGCCGCGCTACTTAAGGTCACACAGATGGACATGCAATCCCGAATTCGCCAGCTTTTCCAGGCCAGCATCGACACCAAGCAACAGGCGATGGACGTACTTGCACCGCACATCGAGCAAGCCAGTCAGGTCATGGTCAATGCCTTGCTCAACGAGGGCAAAATGCTTTCGTGCGGCAACGGCGGCTCGGCCGGCGATGCCCAGCATTTCTCGTCCGAGTTGCTCAACCGCTTCGAGCGCGAGCGTCCGAGCTTGCCGGCCATTGCCTTGACCACCGATTCGTCGACGATCACCTCGATCGCCAACGACTACAGCTACAACGAAATCTTCTCCAAACAGATCCGCGCCCTGGGGCAACCGGGTGACGTGCTGCTGGCGATTTCCACCAGCGGCAACTCGGCGAATATTATTCAGGCGATCCAGGCCGCACATGATCGCGAAATGATTGTCGTAGCATTGACTGGTCGCGACGGCGGCGGCATGGCCTCGCTGTTGCTGCCCGAGGACGTGGAGATTCGCGTCCCGGCCAATGTCACCGCACGTATTCAGGAAGTCCACCTGCTGACGATCCACTGCCTGTGCGATCTGATCGACAGCCAACTGTTCGGGAGTGAAGAATGACCGTTAAACGCCTCAGCCTATTGGCGATTGCGCTGTGCCTCGGCATCAGCGGCTGCAGCACGGCAATCACCGCGACACGTGACACCCCCATCCAGGACGACAAGGGCACCCGCACCTTCGGCAGCAAGATTGACGACTCGTTGATCGAAACCAAGGTCGAGGTCAACGTCGCCAAGGCCGCTACGGACCTGGGCAATGGCGCGTCGCGCATCGTCGTGACCAGCTTCAACGGCGTGGTGCTGCTCGCCGGCCAAACGCCACGTGCCGAACTCAAGGCCCAGGCCGAACAAGCCGCCTCGGCCGTGCAGCGGGTCAAGAAGGTCCACAACGAATTGCAGGTAATGGACCCGATCACCCTGCTGGCCATCAGCAACGATGCGCTGCTGACCACCAAGATCAAGGCGCAGATGCTGACCGACAACGCCATTCCCGGTTCGCGCATCAAAGTCGTCACCGACAACGGCATCGTTTACCTGATGGGCCTGCTGACCCAGGCAGAAGCGACCCGTGCGGCGAACTTGGTACAGGGCGTGTCCGGCGTACAGAAGATCGTGAAGGTGTTCGAGTACATCGATTGATGTAACCGACGGCCACAAAAAAAGGGCGCCGTGCATTGATTGCACGGCGCCCTTTTTATTGGCTGCAGATTACTGGTATTGCGAGTACGGGTTGCCCTGGAACTGGTTGTTCTGCTGCGGCGCCTGTTGCTGGGCGCCCGGCTGGCCATACTGCTGGCCTGGGATTGGGCCCAGGTTCACTTCTACACGACGGTTCTGCGCGCGACCGTTGACGTCGGCATTGCTGGCGATCGGATTATCCGGACCGGCACCACGAGCGCTCAGGTTGGCAGCGCTGACGCCTTGGGAGGTCAGATAGTTGGCCACGCTCTGCGCACGACGCTGGGACAGGTCCATGTTCAACTGGCGGCTGCCGGTGCTATCGGTGTAACCCACGATCTGGATGGTGTTCTGGCTGAACTGCTTGAGCGAGTTGGCCAGGTTGTTCAGCGGCGTATAGAAGCTGCTGGCGATCGCGTCCGAGTTGGTGGCGAAGGTGATGTTGCCCGGCATGATCAGTTTGATCTGATCGCCCTGGCGCTGAACTTCAACCCCGGTATTGGCCATGCTTTCGCGCAGTTTCTTTTCCTGCTGGTCGGCGTAGTAGCCATAACCCGCAGCACCTGCACCCGCGACGACGGCACCGATCAGTGCGCCCTTGCCACGGTTGTTATGGTCGATGGCTGCACCGGCCAACGCACCGGCCAGAGCGCCGAGGCCGCCGTACTTGACGGTCTTGCTCATGCCACCGGATTCATTACTCGCCTGTCCCTGGCTGCTACCGTCATACGGATTGGGTGAAGCACAGCCAGATAACATGGCTACGGCAGTAGCGACAACGAGCAGACGACGCGGAGTGAACATGGAGAAGCTCCTACTTTTGCACTCTGGGTGCAGAGGATATGGACAATGGATCTTTGCCGGGTTTTGAACGCGACAAACGGTAAAAATTCCGTGGACGTATCTTAACCTGTAACAAAAAACGCAGGACTATCGTCGCGGCACAAACCGTAGCAGACGCACGCTGAACACACGCTGAGTTTTTTGCTACAGGGCTTGACCGCCCAAGCTGCAATCATGCGCGCACAAAGGGGTTCTCGCGCATCTCGTCACCGAGTCGCGTCTCCGGCCCGTGACCGGTCACCACCGTCGCCGCCTCATCCAGCGTATACAGGCGCTGCTTGATCGAGCGCACAATCGCCGCTTGGTCCCCGCCCCACAAATCCGTGCGGCCTACGCCCCGGCGAAACAACGTATCCCCGGCGATCAGCAGCTTGGCATCGGCAAACCAGAAACTCATCGACCCCGGCGTGTGCCCCGGCGTATGCAATGCGACGCCGCAACCGCAAGCCAGCTCTTCATCGTCGGCCAGCCAACGGTCCGGCGACGGCACCGGCATATACGGCACGCCAAACGTCTGGCACTGCATCTCCAGGTTATCCCAGAGGAACTGGTCGGCCTTGTGCAAATGCAGGGTCGCGCCGGTCTTCTCCTTCAACTGGCCGGACGCCAGGAAGTGATCCAGGTGGGCGTGGGTGTGAATGATGCTCACCACCTTGAGGCCCAGCGCCTCGAGCCGCGCCAGAATCAGCTCGTGATTGCCGCCGGGGTCGACCACGATGGCTTTTTTACTGATGGGGTCGCCGATGATGGTGCAGTTGCACTGCAACGGGCCGACGGGGAAGGTTTCGCGGAAAAGGGTCGGCTTTGCGGTGTCCATGAACGGTCCTCTCGTGCAAACGGCATAGGGTTTCCGGGCGACTGCCGCCAGAATGATTGCACTATTAAACCAGACTGGAGCGGCGTCGCACCTCAACGCAGGCAAGCTCGCCAGCGGACTCCGGCTTTAACCAATCAACCGCAGCTCCTGCGCCCGCGCGACCGCCTGGGTGCGCCGCTCCACGCCGAGCTTGCTGTTGATATGGCTGGCGTGGGTCTTGACCGTGTGCAGGGAGATGAAGAGGCGGTTACTGATCTCCTGGTTCGAACAGCCCTGGGCGATCAGTTGCAGCACCGCCAGCTCGCGGGCGCTCAGGGTTTCATGGTTGGGCGCCGGCTCGCTGACAGCAACGGCCGGCAGCAGCGCCAACAGGCTCTGGTTCAATAAACCATGGGGGTCTTGGCCGAGTTGATCGCGCATCCAGTCGGGATACCCTTCAAGCAGGCGCTGGAAGGGTTGCAGCGCGCCCCCGGCCCCGGCTTCCAGGGCGCGAACCAACACCTCGCGCGCCTTGGCCTCCTGGCCGCTCTCCAGCAGCAACTGCGCCTGCTGGGTCAGCGCCATCAGGGCAATCATCTGGCGCCCGCTGCCATGAGCGTGTTGCGCCAGGTCTTCGAGGCGCTGCAAGGCTGCCGCCGGTTGATGGCGGATCGCGTCCAACGCGGCTTGCTGCAGCTCGATATGCTGCGGCAGGTGCGGGTGAAACTCCGGGGCCGCCGCCGCGTGTGCGCCGTTGTAGGTTTGCCCCAGGCGGGTCAGCCAGGCGTCGGCCAGGTCGGTACGCCCCTGGGCCAACCAGAGCTCGCATTTGATCAGGGTGATCATTGCCAGGTAGTAAATCGGCGGCACGTCCCAGATGTGCATCAGGCGTTCGGCCTCGGCCAGTTCGGCGAAGGCTTTGGCGAAGTCGCCGCGGCGCCCTTCGAAGTTGGCAATCACGCAATGCCCGATCAGCACGCTGATATCCCGGCAGGCGCGGGCTTCGGCCAGACCGGCGCGCAGGCGGACCAGGCCGGCTTCAGGCTGACAACGCGCGAGCAGCAGGTAGCCTTCGTAAAGCGCTAATCGGGCGCGCACGGCGTACAACCGTTGGGGCGAAAGGTCGTGCAAGCGTTGCAGGCCCTGACGCACTTCATCCAGCGAGCGCAGGATTTCACCCCGCGCCTGCAAGACCCGCGCGCGGTCGTAATGGGCCAGGGCCTCGAACAGGGGGTTGCCGACACGCTGCGCCAGTTCGAGGGATTCGCGGTTCAAGCCACGGGCGCGCCACAGGTCGGCATCGACGATCGCCAGGTTGGAGAGGGTCGACAGGCACATCAGGCGCTGACCATAACGGCGCTGCGGCAGGCTTTCCAAGGCTTCGCTGCAATAGCGCTGGGTCAGCTCGCGGTCGCCTCGGCCCCGGGCGATGATCCCGCTCAGCGCCAGCCATTGCGCCAGCATCGACTTCTGCGCAGTGGCCGATGGTGCCGGCAGGAAGCGACTGAGGTAGCCCGACAGTTCTTCCGCCGCATCCAACTGACAGGCCAGGCCCAAGGCCCAGCTGTACAGCACGATCAACCGGGGCGTGCTGATCAGCAGGCTGTCGGGCAAGTCCATTTTCCAGCGTAGGAGCATGCCGACGTTCTGCTCGGCCAGCAGTTGCTCCTCGGAGAGGTTCTGCACCAGGTTCGCCGCCACATCCAGATGACCGGCGCGCAACGCCTGCTCGACCGCTTCATCGATCAGCCCCTGGGCGTTGAACCAGCGACAGGCGCGCAGGTGCAGGCTGGCGGGCGGCAGCACGGCGCTGCTCGCGCGCCGGGTGCGCAGCAGGTCGGAAAACAAATGGTGATAACGGAACCAGTGCCCCTGCTCGTCCAGCGGCACCAGAAATACCTGGTGAGCCTGCAAGTAACGCAGGATTTCCGCGCTGTCGTGGGCATCGCGTATGGCGTCGCACAGTTCACTGCAAAAGCGTTCCTGCGAGGCGGTTTCATAGAGGAACGCCTGGACTTCCGCCGGCAAGCAATCAATCACTTCTTCCAGCAAATAGTCGCGTATCAAGCCTTCGCCGCCGTGCAGGCTTTGCGGCAAGGCACCTTCATTCCCCGCTTCGGAGGCCGCCAACAGCCAGAAACGCAAACCGGCGACCCAGCCTTCACTGCGGCGGATCAAGTTATCCAGCGCCTCGCCGCGCAGCGAACTGCTGTGGCGATCCAACACCGCCAGGGATTCGGCGTGGGTCAGGCGCAGGTCTTGCTCATGCAGCTCCAGCAGGTGCCGAGACAGGCGCAAGCGCGCCAGGTGCCAGTCGGGGCGCTGGCGACTGGTAACCAGCACCAGCAGGCCATCGGGCAAATGATTGAGGAAAAACTGCAGGCAGCGGTCAAGCACCGGGCCCTGGGCCAAATGGTAGTCATCCAGCACCAGCAACAAAGGCGCACGCGTGGACAACTGCAGCGCCAGCTCATCGAGCAAGCCATCGAGCCATTCTTCGAAGGCAAACGGTTGATGACGCTGACGCATTTTCAGCAGGCCCAGGGATTGCGCCCCCAGTTGCGGGAAGTATTGCTGCAAGCCGTCAAGCAGGCGCTCGAGGAAACGCCCGGGGTCGTTATCCCGTGGGCTCAGGCCCAGCCAAAGGCTTTGCCAATGGGCGGGCAGACTCTGGCAGAACTCAACCGCCAGCGAACTCTTGCCGAACCCCGCCGGCGCGCAGACCAGCAGCAATCGCCCTTCCAGGCCAGCGCTCAGCCGTTCGCACAGGCGCGGTCGCAGCACGTAGCCGTCAGGCAGCGGAGGTCTGTAGAAGCGACCTTCCAGGGACGGAATCACCGCGCTGGCAGGCCCCTGGATTCGGGACAGATCAGTCATCGCCGGGCTCTTGTAGAAGGCTGTTGTCGGCATTGCAGATGTCCGCAGACTAGCGGTAAAAGCGGCGGTTTTGTAGATCTTTGCAACATTTGCCTGAAAAAGAACTGCGACAAGAAATGTGAGAGGGGGCTTGCTCCCGATTGCGCTGGGGCAGCCAATAGAATTCTTGGCTGTCAGACCGCTATCGGGGGCAAGCCCCCTCCCACATTTGGCTACGCGTGCAGCTTAGCGAACACCGTCCTGGCGCAGGGCCGCCGGGGTGAAGTCGCTGGTGGTGGCGGTGAAGCCAAAGTCATACGCCTGTTTCTCTTCGTTCTTCATGCCCAGGGCCAGGTAGCGGCCGGACTGCAGGTCGTAGAGGGTTTCCAGGGCGTACCACGGCACTTGTTTGTCGTAGTAGTTCTCGGCATGGGCTTCGGCGACGCGCCACAGTTGGCCGCGACCGTCGTAGTGGTCGATCACGGCCGCTTGCCAGGTGTCTTCGTCGATGAAGAAGTCACGCTTGGCGTAGATGTGGCGCTGGCCTTCCTTCAGGGTCGCGACCACATGCCACACGCGGCGCAACTCGTAGCGTGCGAGGTCCTGGTTGATGTGGCCGGCCTTGATGATGTCGACATACTTGAGTTTCGGATCGTCGATCTTGTAGCTGTTGGAGGCGATGTAGATTTCTTTCTTGCCTTCCAGTTTCCAGTCGTAGCGGTCCGGCGCACCGTTGTACATGTCGAGGTTGTCGGAGGTACGCAGGCCGTCGGCGGCGGTACCCGGCCCGTCATAAGACACTTGCGGCGCCCGGCGTACACGGCGCTGGCCGGCGTTGTAGACCCACGCCGAGCGCGGTTCCTTCACCTGGTCGAGGGTTTCGTGGACCAGCAGCACACCACCGGCCAGACGTGCTGGCGCGGTCACTTGCTGCTTGAAGTAGAACAGCACGTTGCCGGGGTTTTTCGGGTCGAAGTCCTTCATTTTGTCGCGGAACACGAACTGGTCTTTGAAATACACCAGGCTGAACGAACCGTTGGTCTGCGGCGTGGCCTGGGTCACCAGGCGGGTCACGCTGCCGCCGCGATAGCGGGTGATGTGGTTCCAGATGACTTCAACGCCGCTTTTCGGAATCGGGAACGGCACGGCGGTTTCGAAGTTTTCCAGGCCGTTGCCGCCGGACACCAGGTTGGTGGTGGTGGCGTTCTTCTTGATCGAGGCGAACACCTCGGCCGGTACGGTGGCGCCGCGATGGGTCGGGTAGACCGGCATCTTGAAGGTGTCCGGGTAGCGCTTGAACATCGCGTACTGCCCCGGCGCCAGCTTGTCTTTGTATTGCTCGACGTTTTGCGCGGTGATGGTGAATTGCGGTTGTTCGCTGGCATAAGGGTTGGCCAGGAAACCACGGGCGTCGACGGCGCCGGCATTCGTCGGCAACGGCGACCATTTAGGAATGGTGCCTGTGGCGTTACCGGCCATTTCGGCGCCCATCGGGGTCAGGGTCGTGCCCAGCTTGGCGGCCTCATCCGCCGACACCGCCGCCATGACGTTACTCGCCAGGATCGACAGCCCAAGCACACCGACGTGCAACAGACTTTTAGTTATTTTCATGTTCTGGTTCTTCCTGAAATGCAGTGTGCTTAGAAGTTGGCGCCGACGCTGAGGGCGATGAAATCACGGTCGTCCACAGTGGAATACTTACCGCCGAAGAAGTTGGTGTAGGCCAAGCTCGCGGTGTAGGTATTCTGGTATTCAGCATCCAGGCCGAGACTGACAGCCTTGCGACCTTCTTCGAAGTTGCCGCCAGGGCCTGGCGAATAACCGCTGACGTCATGGGACCAGGCCACGTTGGGCTTGAGGTTCACACCCGCGAACACATCCGGGTATTCCCAGATTGCCCGGCCGCGATAGCCCCAGGAGTTGGCGGTGGTAAAGCCGTCATTGTTGCAGTTGGCCGTCAGGTTACTGCGGTCTGTACCTGCTCCCGCACCGGCAATGGTTCCCGCGTTGAGCGTCGCGCACAGTGGGCCTTCCCCAGGACCAAATACCGGATCACGCCCGTAGCGCGCTTTCGAGCTGCTTTCCAGGCCGCCGACGTGGGTCAGCCCCACTTCGCCCACCAGTGTCAGCCGGCTGGCGCCCATGACCTGATCAAAGAAGTGCGTAAAGGTGGTCTGGAGCTGGGTGATTTCCTTGCGGCGGTAGCCATTCAGATCCTGACCGGCGGCGCCCTTGAGCGGGGAAGCACCGTTCAAGCCTATCAACGGCGTAACGCCCGCGTACAAGATGTCGGTGGTGTTGAGCTGAACCGGCGCGTTCGGCCGGTAGCTGATCTCGCCGCTCCACGCTGTGCCGGTAGGCAAGGTCGTCGAGAAGCTCAAACCGTACAAGCGAATGTCTTCTGGATATTCGACGAAGTAGCTGGAGTTACCGGCCACGATGAGTGGACGCAGGCTACTGGCTGGCGTGAACGTCAATGCGTTAGCCGCGGCGTAAGTCGCAGCCGATGCGCCCTTGGCGCTGAAAATCGGCGCACGGCTATGGTAGTTCATGAAGTAAGCGCCGAACTCAGTGTCCAGCGGCTCGAAGTTATAGTGCATGGCTACACCGAACTGCCCGCCATCACGCGCGTCGCGATCAGAGCCGCGCTTGACCAGTACACCTTCTTCGTTGATGTTGACGCCAAACTGATTCATCAGCGGCAAACCACCGCCTGCGGTTATCACAGAGCGCTTGCTGAGCAACCGCAGGTTGTCATTGCAGCCGCCTGTAATGACGTCCGCCTGGGAGAAAAATGTCCCGCAGTTATCGGTGACGGTCTTCTCCCAATCCAACTGATAGAAGCCTTCCGCCGACAGGTTTTCGGTCAGTGTCTGCGACACATAGAACATGTTGACCGGAATCAGGCCTTCCTTGATCTCGGCACCCGGGCGACGGAACGCCGCTACGTCAATCGGGTTGATGGAGTTGATGCCGCCGCCGATGAAGGTACTTTCGCCCCAACTTACAACCTGCTTACCGAAACGCGCGGAACCGGGCTCATCGGCAATCGAGTAGTTGTGATAAATGAAGGCGTCGAGAATTTCCCCGCCGGAAGACCGGGCGCCCATAGGACGGCCTTTGTCACTGATGTCCTTGAACTCACGATTTTCGTCCTTGAGTTCAAAGTCATACCAATATTTGCCGCGTACAAACACACCGGTGTCGCCGTATTTCAGTTCCAGGTCATGGATGCCCTTGAAGATTTTCGAGAACGTCTCACCGCGCTTGAAGTTCAAATGGCCGTCATCGGAGGTCTGGGACAAGCCCTTGCCGCCATTGTTGACGCCGATCAGATCGCGGTTGGCCTTGGCTGTCGACCAACTGGCCCCCACGGAAAGAGAGGAGTCAAAATTCCCTTCGATTTCACCGATATTGAAACTGACGCCGAATGCCGGCCCGGCGAGCGTAGAAGCGAGACTGACGGCCAGGGGCAATCTTGCCCGGCGCCAGAACTGATTTACTGAGGTCATCGACGCTACTCCATGTGCATTATTGTTATGGCAGTGAGTTCTTTCGGTGATGCATGTAACGGCCGGAATACAACGATTCCAATGCCGCCCGGCAACCGAGCCCCCATGGCTCGAAGCGCAACATCCTTGAAAAACTCTGAGAGGGACTATAGCCAGCAGGGGGTACCGCTTGATCCCTCTAAAGTGTGATTTGCATCACCGACCCGTCTGCCACAGCCCTTTTGCCACGTCGACGAAGGCCGACGCGGCAAGGATGGCTGAAAATCGGCAAATCACAAGTAAAGCCGCGAGATAGAGCATTGCCGTGCCCGAACGGGCACGGCGAAAGGTATCAAAGGGTAGAGAGGAACGTACTGTTGTTGGCCTGCCACTCAATGATGTCGACGCGGATACGTTTTTTGTCGAGCTTGCCGACACTGGTCTTGGGAATTTCAGTAACAATGGCGATCTGGTTTGGAATCGCCCACTTGCTCAAGTGGCCCAACTCCACGAACGGCTTGAGGTGCTCCTTGAGTTCACGGGCGCCTATCACATGGCCATCACGCACCACCAGCAACGCAAACGGGCGCTCGCCCCACTGCGGATCGGCGATGCCCACCACCGCTACTTCGCGTACCGCCGGGTGGCGGCTGACCAGGTCTTCCAGAGCCAGGGACGAGATCCACTCGCCGCCGGTCTTGATCACGTCCTTGATGCGGTCGCGGATATCGATCACCCCAAACGCATCGAGGGTCGCCACGTCGCCGGTGTGCATCCAGCCGCCTTCCCACAGCTCGGCGCCCTTTTGCGGTTCGTTGTAGTAACCCTCGGTCAGCCACGGCGCGCGTAGCACCAGTTCGCCCTGGGACTCGCCATCGGCGGGCAGGAAATGCCCGTCGCTGTCGATGATCGCCGCTTCCACCAACGGCCCGGGCACTCCGGCCTTGATGCGGTAAGTGGTGCGCTCGTCCTCGGTGCCGGCCATCAGCTCATCGTTGAGATGGGCGCAGGACACCAGCGGCCCGGTCTCGGACATGCCATACGCGGCGGTCAGTTGAATCCCACGGGCCTTGGCCGCTTCATACAGCGTGCGATTGAGGGCGCTGCCGCCGATGACGATTTTCCAGCCGCCAAAGTCCACGTCCTGGGCGGCCTTGGCGTTGAGCACCATTTGCAGGATGGTCGGCACACAGTGGGAAAAGGTGACCTTCTCCTTGCGCCACAGCTCCACCAGGTATTCCGGATCGTAACGCCCGGGGTAGACCTGTTTCAGGCCCAGCATGGTGGCCACATACGGCAGGCCCCAGGCATGCACGTGGAACATCGGCGTGATCGGCATGTACACGTCGTTGGTGCCCAGCAAGCGCACGCTGTCGACACTGCCCATGATGGTCGCCACACCGATGGTGTGCAGCACCAATTGGCGATGGGTGAAGTACACACCCTTGGGGTTACCGGTGGTGCCGGTGGTATAGAAGGTGGTGGCGACGGAATTTTCGTCGAAATCCTCGAAATCGTATTTCGGGCTGGCGGCGGCCAGCAGGGTTTCGTACTCCCCCACCAGGTTCGGCAGCTCAGCGGTTTTCTCGGCCGCATCGGTCAGCAACAAGGTTTTGTCGACGGTGGTGAGCTGCCCGGCAATCGCCTGGTAGAGCCCCACGAACTCGCTGTTGACCAGCACAAAGCGGTCCTCGGCGTGGTTCATGGTGTAGAGAATCTGTTCCGGCGACAGGCGCACGTTGATGGTATGAATCACCGCGCCGATCATCGGGATGGCGAACATGCATTCCAGGTAACGGTGGCTGTCCCAGTCCATCACGGCAACGGTGTCACCGGCCTTGACCCCGGCTTCGGTGAGCACATTGGCCAGGCGCGCGACCCGCTCGATCAGGGTCGGATAGGTGTAGCGCAGCTTGTCGCGGTAGATGATTTCCCGGGTCTTCTCATAACGGGCCCCGGACATCAGCAGGCGTTTGATCAACAGCGGATATTGGTACGCACCTTCGGCGGGCGGGATAACACGGGTCTGCAACATACGAATCCCTTTTTATGACTGCACGGTCTCGGCTTGAAGACCTGCACTGTAGATACGTTAGGTGCCGACCAAATCAGCCAAAGGAATGATTTGCAGCCTGCTGCGAATGATAGCTTTGCGCCAACATCCTCTTCGGGACATGAGCAAATTAGATCAGGAAGCACCCTTCGCTGAAAGGCGAACCTTCCGACATTCGCCACGGATAGCAACTCTTTACGCTTTGGACTTTCGTCGCATCCATCGCTAAAGGACCGCTATGCACAACGATCCCATGCACCGCACGGACACACTCAACCCGAACAAGGATTTCATCGGCGGCAAACAGAAACGGCATTGGATAGAGTTCCAATTGCTGGATGAGCAGGGCGAGCCCCTGGCGAACCTGCCTTACCGTGCGGTGAATGAGGCCACTCGTGAGCGTGTTGTGCCGGAGTTTCTTGGCCGCAGCGATGCCGAGCGGGTGATTCGCGTTGAGGGCTTGCATCCGCTGCCTATCACGTTGTTGATGGAGACCAACCCTTTGGCCGATCAACTGCAAACGCGTCGTTTGCGTGCTGAGCGCGCAGAGCCGCCTCGACCGGTTATCGGGGATCGTACACCGCTGTATGGCCCGCAACGCTCAGGCTTTTCGCCGATTGAGAAGCAGGCGCTGGCTGCGGGGCGCTGTTACCACTATCTGCGAATCGGTCAATTATGTGACCAACAACCAACATTCCAGCCCCCCTTGAATGATTCGAATAAGCTACCGGCGTTTCATTTCCCGGAACGAAAGTTCAACGGCTTCACCGTCAGTGGCGATGAACTGGACCGTCGTCATGTGCTGGAAGTCTGCCCATTTCGCGCCTGGTCTCTGATGTTGCATCACCAGTCTGGGTACAGCCTGGTCAATGCCTACAACCTGGGGTTGATGAGTATTTTGGCGTATAGCACGCGGGATGAACGCGAACTGGGTTCCGTCAACGAGTTTTTCGAGCAGCAATGCCTGGATTTGTCACGCACACCTCGGGTTTGGGATAACGGCCAGGCATGGCCATGTGTGGTGGTTGATGTGCCTTTTAGTGATCGTTATTTGACGATCAAAGCCTTGGATACCGCTAAGGCAGACGTGCCGGAAGGTCATACCCAGCTGCTTTACGCTATCAGTGCATCCCAGGCGTTGGTGGCGTGGCGCGGCACTGAGATGGAAGGGCTTGCTGACCTCATCACCGATGCGACCTTTCGTCCTGTGAAACCGGAGATCGCTGCGGTTTGCGAGCCTAAGGTTCCTTGCCCTGACCTTACTGCTGTGGGCAGTGTGCACCTTGGCTTTCGCGATGCCTTTGAGGTGGCGAGAAGAGTTTTTGATACTGATTTTGGCAAGACGATTCTTGGTGGTGCTCGCGATAAAAAATTGTTCATCTGCGGCCATAGCCTGGGCGGCGCGCTTGGCCTCATCCACGCGGCCTCGCTGAAAAACCATAACCCTCTGCTCTACACCTACGGCATGCCCCGCACCTTCACCCTCCACGCCATACAGTTTTTGGGCGACCTATGGCACTTTCGCCATGTCAATGACATGGACGCCATTCCTCGCGTGCCCCCCGAGGCCGCGCTGGACAATTACCTATATGACGCCTATGGCCCTGTCGGCCTGCTCGCTGGGTTTAGTTGGTCGCTACGTCAAGCCGTCTCCAGCGCAGTATTCAAACATGAAGACCCGTTCAGCCATCACGGTGAGATCGCCATGTTTTTCCGGGCCAAGCAACACCAGCAACAGGAGATCACACCATACCCCGCTTACCGCAAACCCGATGGCACGCCCTATCGCAGCACTATCGCCTACGAACTGCCGGAAAAAACCAAGCTGTATTTGGTCCCCAGTCTGAGCGAGGACGGTGACCAGCAAGTCGAGCAGGCCACGCAGTGCCTGAACACATCGCTGAACGCCGAAAGCCGGGCCCGGTTCTTCCCTCGCTACAGCAACCCGGCGACGGGTCGAATGCCGCGTATTGGCGATCACTTCATGTCGCAATACCAACCCTATATCCATAACCAATTACTGGAATCGATTGATGCAGAGCGCGATCCGTTGCTGGAGCGACAGGTCCAACGGCGCAAGTTCGAACAACAGCTAAAGGATTACTACGGGAGCATTCACGAGGACGAACTGACCCGCAATCGCGTGTTCCTCGACTTACAGCGCCTGGTAGACCAAGCCCTGCATATCACCCAGCGAGTAGCAGGTGGCACCGAGGCGCTGCAGCGTTTTAACGCCATTGCCGACCCAAAAGCTTATTACGAGAAGACCGATGGTTAAGCCGATCAACACGCGAAAGAACAAAATCCGGTTTCTCCGCCTGCTCACTGTTGTGTGCGCGATGTTTTTTAGCCTCAGTGGATGCCGTCAGGATTACAGTCTGGCGCCGCCTGCCAACAGCGAAAAAATAACCGTCACCGTGAAACTGCCCAAGGAGCTAAAAACCGAAACTATGTGGGTGATGTACCGCTCGCCCATTTGTAAGCGTGTCGACTACGGCGCCAGCGGCCAGCGCACTGAACGGGATGGTCATCACTCGGTTTACAAGGAACTGGAGCGCCAGGGGCAGAGTGATCTCTACCAAGTAGAACTGCCGAAAGATGGCGGTGGCGCGTGCCGCTGGCATTTGGCGAATGTGACCTTTGGCGTGGTTTATGCGGATCCGACGCGTTTTGGCGAGAATGTGACTTCAGGGGGAGGGGGCGGCGTGGTTGTGATATTTGACTACAACGACTCGCCACGGGGAGGAGCTGATATCAAGGTTGAAGGCGATCTGACGATCAAGAAGGATTACTACCCTTGGGTCGATGAAGAGTTTTTGGGGCCTTACAAAAAAACTGTGGGCTTGGCCGGCGAGGGCAGCATTTACCTCAGTTACCAAGCATTACAGGCGCGGCAGGTATATTTCGAACCAGTCATACATTCCGATTTCATAGTTTATTCGGCGGGGCCAAAGGAAAAAAAGGAGGGAAACCACACCGCTTTCACCTATCCCGACGGCAATGTCGTGGCAGATGGTCAATCGACGCCAGACTTCTGGAAACTACAAAGCCTGCGCACAGGACGCGCCCCCGAGTGTTTTTCACGCTGGCGTTATGCCGATTGTCGGGACCCCCGCCCGCAGCTGTTACCCGACTGGCTCCCAGAACCGGATAAGCCCGGGTTTGGGCGCTACCTCATTGTGGACGAATGGGGAAAAAGACTGCCTTCGTATAGCTATAGGCTGGTCGGTAACAACGGTCAAATATTCGAGGAGAAGACAGATGTCGAGGGGCTTACCGACCCCTTACCGGAGAGCGCCCATCCAGTACGTGAAGTCGATTTCCCCAACAGGAGATGGTGATGCCGCCTATACAAAAATTGGCTTTCGAACCCGCTGGTTCCGCCAAGGACAAAACCATATTCCATCTTGGTGCCGGTCGTAAGAGAGTTCGACTCATTTCATACTGGTGAACGCCAGTTTTACACCGATGGCAATCAACACCGCGCCCATCGTCCGATCAAACCAATGCCCCATCCGCGCAAACCCTGCACGCACCCGCTGCTGGCTGAACAACATCGCCACCAGGCAGAACCACGCCGCCGTCGCTACCGCCAGGTACACGCCATAACCCGCCTGCACCGCCAGCGGTGTGTGCGGGTTGATCACCACGGTAAACAGCGACAGGAAGAACAACGTGGCCTTGGGGTTCAAACCGTTAGTCACAAAGCCTGCGGTAAACGCCCCGCGTGGGGTGCGTTCGCCGACTTCGCGGTGCAGTTCGCCCTCGGCGGCTGGCTTGGCCGGCTGCGCGCGCAGGGCCTTGAAGCCGATGTACAGCAGGTAGGCCGCCGCCGCCCATTTCAGTGCGTTGAACAGCACGATGGACTGGGACACGATCAAACCGATGCCGAGTAACGAGTACCCCACGTGCAGGAAAATCGCCGAGCCCACGCCCAATGCGGTCCAGGTCCCGGCGCGGCGGCCGTGGGTGACACTTTCGCGCACCACCACCGCGAAATCCGGACCGGGGCTGGCCACTGCCAGCAGGTGAATCAAGGCCACGGTCAAAAACTCGGCGACGTACATACTCACTCCATTAAGTAACGGATTATTTCATCTGATAGGCTCGGCAGATTACGCCTTCGAACCCTGTCACAAAAGGTACAGTTGATGACGAACAATCGCCGCGCCGTCTTCCTCGATCACCCATCCCTCGACCTGGGGGATCTCGATCTCAGTGAGCTGCACAACTGTTTCAGCGAGCTGCAGCTGTTTGAGCAGACCACCCCGCAGAATGTGGTCGAACGCCTGCAAGGCGCCCAGGTCGCTATCAGCAACAAGATTGCGCTCAACAGCGAAACCCTGGCCGCCTGCCCCGAACTCAAACTGATCCTGGTGTCGGCCACCGGCACCAATAACGTCGACCTTGAAGCCGCCCGCGCCCATGGTGTCACCGTCAGTAACTGCCAGGGCTACGGCACGCCGTCGGTGGCGCAGCATACGATCATGCTGCTGCTCAACCTGGCGACGCGGCTGAAGGACTATCAACGGGATGTCAGCGCGGGCAAATGGCAAGCCGCCAAGCAGTTCTGCCTGCTGGACCACCCGATCGTCGAGCTGGAGGGCAAAACCCTCGGTTTGCTCGGGCATGGCGAACTGGGCAGCGCCGTCGCACGGCTGGCCGAGGCCTTTGGCATGCGCGTCATACTCGGCGCCATTCCCGGGCGCCCTGCCCGCGCCGACCGCATGCCGCTGGATGAATTGCTGGCGCAGGTCGACGCGTTGACGCTGCACTGCCCGCTCAACGAACACACCCGCGACTTGATCGGCGCCCGCGAGCTGGCGTTGCTCAAGCCCGGCGCGTTTATCGTCAACACCGCGCGCGGTGGCCTGATCAACGAACAAGCCCTGGCCGACGCCTTGCGCAATGGCCACCTGGGCGGCGCGGCGACCGATGTGCTGAGCGTCGAACCCCCGGTGCATGGCAACCCGCTGCTGGCCGATGATATCCCGCGCTTGATCGTCACGCCCCACAACGCCTGGGGCAGTCGCGAAGCGCGGCAGCGGATTGTCGGCCAACTGGCGGAAAACGCCCGCGGCTTTTTCAGCGGCGCCCCGCTGCGCGTCGTCAGTTGATAAACTGCGCCCCTTTTCAAGGAGCAGACCATGGATCCGCGCAGTGAAGTACTGCTTCGTCAGGCCGAACTTTTTCAAGGCAACCTGCTGCTGGTGGGGTTGCCTGCCGACGATTTGCTCGGCCGCCTGCCCAACGCCCACGGCTGGTGCTGGCATGCCGGTGACCAGGCTGCGCTCGACGCACGTTTCCCCGAGCGCAGCCAGTTCGGCGTGAATGTGCCGCAGCGCACGTTTGATGCGGCAGTGATCTTCCTGCCCAAGTCCAAGGACCTCACCGACTATCTGCTCAACGCCGTGGCCGCGCGCCTGCCCGGTGCCGAGCTGTTTCTGGTGGGGGAGAAAAAAGGCGGGATCGAAAGCGCCGCCAAACAGATGATCCCCTTCGGCAAGCCGCGCAAACTCGATAATGCACGGCACTGCCAGTTGTGGCAGGTCACCGTGGCCAACGCGCCGCAAGCGGTGGAGCTGGAGAGCCTGGCGCAGGTTTTCGAAGTGCCGCTGGCCGAAGGTCCGCTGAAAGTGGTGAGCCTGCCAGGCGTGTTCAGCCATGGCCGCCTGGATCGTGGCACCGAGTTGTTGCTGGAGCATTTGGACAAACTGCCCAGCGGCCACCTGCTGGACTTCGGTTGCGGCGCCGGTGTGTTGGGCGCGGCGGTCAAACGTCGCTACCCGCACAATACGGTGACGATGCTGGATGTGGACGCCTTCGCCACCGCCAGCAGCCGCCTGACCCTGGCGGCCAACGGTCTGGAAGCCGACGTGCTGACCGCAGACGGCATCGATGCCGCGCCGATGGGCTTGAACGCGATCCTGAGCAACCCGCCGTTCCATGTCGGGGTACACACCGATTACTTCGCCACGGAGAACTTGCTGCGAAAAGCCGCGAAACACCTGGCAAAAGGCGGCGAACTCCGACTGGTTGCCAACAGCTTCCTGAAGTACCAGCCGCTGATCGAAGAGCACTTGGGCGTGTGTGCGGTCAAGGCCGAAGGCAATGGTTTTCGCATCTATCGCGCCAAGCGCAGCTGATCGACGTTTGCAAAAGAACACTTGCCGAATGGATTTTGCCTAGGCAGAATCCGCTCCGTCCTAGGGGAGTAGTCTCCCACGAGCGCCACGCTCGTCCGGCATACGTCAACATACTTGGTCAGCAGACCATGGCGTATGCGACCCAGGTGTCCGCTCAGACGGACCGGGGTTTGACAAGACCTATGACACGCACACCTTACCCGGGGCGGGAAGGCTGTACGTGTCATAGCCGTGTCGACCCGCCCCTGGAAACCTACCTGATGCTGGATTCACTGCTCGTCCCTACCGCAATCGTTGCCTTGGCCGAAATCGGCGACAAGACCCAACTGCTCGCGCTCATCCTTGCCGCGCGCTTTCGCAAACCCTGGCCGATCATCGCCGGCATCATCGCCGCGACCCTGGCGAACCATGCCGCTGCGGGTGCCGTAGGTGCCTGGTTCGGCAGTTTCTTCTCGGATGCGGTGCTGCACTGGATTCTCGCCGCGAGTTTCTGCGCCACGGCGCTGTGGACCCTGGTGCCGGACAAACTCGACGATGACGAAGCCAGCACCACGCGCAAGTTCGGGCCGTTCCTGACCACCCTGATTGCGTTCTTCCTCGCCGAAATCGGCGACAAGACGCAGATCGCCACGGTAATGCTGGCGGCGCAATACCCTGAGCTGTGGTTGGTGGTTATCGGCACCACCCTGGGCATGTTGATTGCCAACGTACCGGTGGTTCTGGCGGGGAATTTTGCCGCGGAGAAATTGCCGTTGACCTTGATTCGTCGACTGGCAGCTACGGCGTTTTTCGTCCTGGCGATCGTGGCGGTGTACAAGGCCATGCAAAGCAGTGGTTGGATCTAAGGATCCAAGCCTGCAAACCCAATCCAATGTGGGAGGGGCTTGCCCCCTTCCACATTGGGATCTTCATGAGGCTTGGATTATCAGGACTTCTTGGCCTGCTGATACAACGGCATCACCTTCGGAATCGCCGCCTGCAACGAGGCGATCCGACTGTCGGAGGCCGGGTGAGTGCTCATGAACTCCGGAGGCGCGCCTTCCGAAGCCTTGGCCATCTTGTTCCACAACGTGATGGCCGCGTTCGGGTTGTAACCGGCGCGGGCCGCCAGCTCCAGGCCGATCAGGTCCGCTTCGTTTTCATTGCTGCGGCTGTTGGGCAAGGTCATGCCGTAGTTGGCCACGGTATCGGCCAGCGCCATGCTGTCCTGGCCGAGACCAAGCAACGCGCCGGCGCCCTGCTTGGCCATCTCGATGCCGTAGGCCTTGGACATGGCTTCACGGCCATGTTCGCGCAAGGCGTGGGCGATTTCATGGCCCATCACCGCCGCCAGTTCGTCATCGCTGAGCTTGAGGTTATCGATCAGCCCGCTGTACACGAAGATCTTGCCGCCCGGCCCGCAGTTGGCGTTCATCTCATCGCTCTTGATCAGGTTCACTTCCCACTTCCACTGCGCCGCATCCGGACGGAAGGTCGGCGCCTGGGCGATCAGGCGGTTGGCGATGGCCTGCACGCGCTTGGCGTTGGCGCTGGTCTTGTCCACCAGGCCTTTGCCGCTGGCTTCACCCAGGGTCTGCTGGTAGGACTGCGCATACATCTGGTCGACTTCCTGGCTCGACAGCATGCTGAACATGTACTGCTTGCGCTCCACCCCAACGGCACCGCCGCTGGTGGTGTTGACGGACTGACACCCGGCCAGCAGCACTGCTGCCGCCAATACACTTACGGCCAATGATTTCTTCATCAACACACTCTCCCTGAAAAGACGCCCTGAAAACATGGCGCGTATCCTAGGCGGTGATTTGTATCGACGCCAGATACATCAGACGTGCAGACGCTAAATTTCGGATACATCCCACAACGGTGGCGGATTTTCTGGCTCAAGCCGGAGTCAGGCACTCCGGCCCATTCAGCTTGGGATCGTTGACCATATTGGCCAGCACCCGTTCACGCAAGGCGACCGGCTCGCTGGCCAACAGCCCCTGCAACACCGGCAGCGGCGTCTCGGGGTTCAGCCAGGCGTCCTGCCCCGCCGCATCCAGAATCAACGGCCGCCGCTGACTCTGCGCCGCCTGGGTCACCACCGCGGTGCTCAGCCACACTTGCTCCTGCACCGGATACGCTTCCCAGATGGCCGCAAAAAACAGCGTCGAACCTTCCCCTGGCGTCAACCAGTACGGCCGCTTGCGCTGGGTGCCGCGCCATTCGTAGAACCCGTTGGCCGGCAACAGGCAGCGACGCTGGCGAAACGCTTCGCGGAACATCGGTTGCTCAGCCAGGGTTTCGGCGCGGGCATGCGCCGGGGTACGGGAAAGGTCCGTCAGCCACGGCGGTGTCAGGCCCCAGCGGGCGCGGGCCAGGGTGCGCTGGCCGTCGGTGGCGCGCTGGATCAGCACCGAATCATTGGGAGAAATATTCCACTGGGCCTGCTGATCCGCCGGAAAGCCCGGCAAGGCAGCAAACGTGGGGTTCCAGCGAAACAGGGCATAACGTCCACACATGGGGCAACACGACTCTTGGGTAAACCGACCGACAGCCTAACAGACCAACACGTCAGGGAAGCTGTCGGGTTCATCGCCGGGCAACGGTTGCGCACCGTTATACGCGGTGATCAGCTCGCGCGCGCAGGCTGCCTGGTCGTTGTCCACCTCTAGCCCCAGCAGCCCGAAAATCGGCAACTCGCCGCTACCGCCGAGCAAGTGGCGCCCCACCAAATGCGCCTCGATCCCTTCGCTGGCGAGCATCTGCTGCAGCAGCTCGCCTTCCATCAGGTTTTCCGGTTCGTAGATTCGCTGCATGGGCGTACCTGTTATTCGTTTTCGCTGCGAGTTTCGAGCATCCACTCTTCACCATGGACCTGCAGGTTGAAAATGATCGGTCGGCAACATACCTGACAGTCTTCTATATAGGTCTGGTCGCCGCCGGATAAATCCACGGTTGTCTCCACCACTTCACCACAATAAGGACAATCGTACAGCGCAGTTTCCAGCATCGCAGTCTCCCAAGTGACTTGTGCGTATAATCGCCGGTCTATTTACAGGGTTATATTTCGGCCGAGCCCATTACTCGGGCCGCACCCTGGTATTTCCTCTACTTACCCTAGCCGTTTCTAACAAGAGAGCATGATGGGCGAATTCGATACCATCCGACCTTACAACGACAGCGAAGTCCCGGCAGTGCTGGAGCGGCTGTTCAGTGACAAGGCCTTTCTGGACATCCTGACCCACTTCCGCTTCCCGCGCTTTGCCGGCGCGCTGGGCTGGCTGCTCAAACCAATGATCGCCCGCAAACTGCGCCGTGAATTCGCCGGCGTCACCACCGTGGCCACGCTGCAGGACAAAGTCGAGTATTACGTCGACCACACCATTGATCGAGCGACCGACGGCGTGACCTATACCGGCGTGGAACAGCTCAAATCGGGCACCGCCTACGTCTTTTTGGCCAACCATCGCGATATCGTGATGGACCCGGCCTTCGTCAACTACGCCGTGTACCACGCCGGCCTGCCGACACCGCGTATCGCCATCGGCGACAACCTGCTGCAAAAGCCGTTTGTCAGCGACCTGATGCGCCTGAACAAGAGCTTCATCGTGCACCGCTCGATCACCGGGCGAAAGGAAAAAATGGCGGCTTACCAGTTGCTGTCGGCCTACATCAACCATTCGATCCGCCACGACTGCCAGTCGATCTGGATCGCCCAGGCCGAAGGCCGCGCCAAGGATGGGGATGACCGCACCGAATCGGCGATCCTCAAGATGTTCCACGTCAGCCGCAAGGACGAGCCGTTCGCCGAGGTGATCCAGTCGCTGAACCTGACGCCCGTGTCCATCAGCTACGAATACGACCCATGCGACTTGGCCAAGGCTCGCGAGCTGTACATCCGCGCCACCACCGGCACCTACACCAAGGCACCGGGTGAAGACGATGTGAGCATTGCCCTGGGCATTACCGGCTACAAGGGCCGGGTGCATGTGAACTTTGCGCCGCCGATCACCGAGCGCTTCGAAGACACCAAGCTGCTCGCCGTGGAAATGGACCGGCAGATTCTCGGAGGTTATCGCCTGTTCCCGGTTCACTACCTGGCCTACGCCCAGTGGAGTGACGCCGACCCGCAACTGCAGGTACCCAAGGCAGCGGATATCTTCCCGGCCGACGAGTTGGCCAAGGCCAAGGCAGAGTGGGAGCGCCGCTTGAGCGAGTGCCCGGTCGAACACCGGCCGTTCCTGGTGGTGCAATATGCAACGCCAGTGCGCAATCAATATCGGGTCAAGGCGGGAATCCCGCTGTAATACACCTGGCCAAACCTGTGGGAGCGGGCTTGCCTGCGATGCGGTGGTTCAGTCACAGCGGTACCGACTGTAACTCCGTTGTCGCGAGCAAGCCCGCTCCCACAGTCGTTTCAGGGTGCAACTAAAAACGCGTGCTGATCCATGAAACCAGCAGCGCCAGCCCCAGGCAGGCGAAACCAACACGATAAGCCAGGCGATGCGCCCGTTCGGTGCGTACATCCAGAAACAGCATGGGTTGGTCGATGGCGCGCTCTTCGCTTTGCGCGGCGAGCCTGGCCATGGCGCGCTGTTCCTTCAAACGGGTAATGAATAGCAGTGCAGCCCCAGAGCAGGCCACTGATAGAGCAACAACATTGATCAGCAGTCCGGGCAGCGCCATCACACACCTCGTTGAAACAGTGCTTTGGTATCCATTCAGATACAAACCTGAACGGTAGTCGCCTCCTGCGCCTAAAAGCTCCTTCCCCCATTGACGGCTAATGTATCGAGTAATTTACAGCGTCACCTGAACGTCACCTTAACCGTTCACTCTGTGGCCCTTCGAACGCTCGGGAGCTTGTCATGTTGCACGCGCAAAACCAGGATCGACTGTATTTGATAGCCCCAAGCGATGAGCAAGAGGCGCTGATCGGCGGCCTCGCGTTCAACGTCCAGGACCGCCACTGGCTGGTGTATTGCGCCCTTGGCGGGCACCAGCATGCGGACCTGCCGGAGACGGACCTGCTGACCGGGATAAGCCTGCTCGACTTCGGTATCGACACCGCGGCATGAAACGGCGGGCACAAAAAAGCCGGGCTCAGCGCTGAGCCCGGCTTGTTATTGAGCGTTATTGCGAGCTGAGCAACTGGCCGATGCTCGGGTCCTTGAACAGACGGGTCAGGGCGTCGCTCAGGACGTCGCTGACCAGCTTGGTGTTGGTCTCCTGGTTAGGCGACATACCGAAGCGCTGGTTGAGGGACGCGCCATAACGGCCGCTGTAGCGACGGGTGCCGGCGCTCACGTCGGACCTGAACGTCGCGCCGATAGTGGCCTCAGTCACGTACAGGCCGTCTTTGGGCGACTGGTATTTCAGCTCGGCCAGGGTGATGGTCAACTGCGGCGCGCCCGGCGAGTTGGCCGGGGTAAAGCCGAGCAACCGCACCGCTGCTTCAGCCTGGGCTTGCAGTTTGGGGAGCACATCGGCACCGCTCACCGACACCAGCGCGGTCTCCGGATACAGGCCACCACGGGAGCCCAGGGTCGGCGAAGGACGACCATCCACCACACGCACCGACACCGGCTGACCGTGACCCACCGGGGCCAACTGCGTGGTGAGCTTCGGTTGCGGGCTGAGTTGTTGCGGGCTATTGGCGCAGCCAACCAGGGTCAAACTGGTCACAGTGATCAAACCGAACAACAGGCGTTGCAACATGCTCTTCTCTCCAGAAATCGAGTACCGACAGGCCGGCAGTATAGCGGGCGGCCCTCGCCGGGAACTAGCGTCAGTTACAACCTAAGACCCGCAGGCATTGTAGGGGTTCGATGTCACCGATATGTCACAGCCGATACATGGGCCCGTCATCCCCGGCAGGCATGCTTGGCCTCAATCTCAGGAGGCTGACTTCATGCATTTTCTCTGGTCGCTGTTTACCCGCAAGCCCGCCCTTCGCCAATTTGCCCTGCTCGATGTGCAAGGTCGCTGCCAGGCTTTCAAAGAGTGCAGCCAGCCTCCGGTCGGTGATGGCTGGGTGGAAATCGAAGAAATCCGCTTGAGCTGGATGCACCGCCCGCTGCCCGCCAGCGCGCGTATCAGCCCACGCGCGACGCAGTCGCCGCATCACCAGCCGTTGGCCGCCTGACCGAACGCCTAATAAAAGTCATAAAACACGCCCATTTCCTTGGCGTTCTTCGCTACAATCTCCCCCCGATTATAAGGACGTCTCCTGATCGGGCCTCGCAACATCGTTAATGCTTCGGTATTAGCCCCCCCAGATCGCCCACAGAGAGCCGCCCACACAGATCGTGTGAAGCTGGCGCGCTTGCTGTTTTCTTTGCAAACCACCCGCCTTTACCGAATCTGCCAGAGCTGCCATTGCGCTCGGCCACTTGAGTTGTTTGCCCGTTTTGCCGCATGCCGGCAAGGTTTTCCGGGCCAGGTGCCAGGCTGGGGCAGCCCTTTTTTGAGGTTCACGTCTTCAAAAGAGCGTGAAAAAACGGGTTTTCACAACTTCACAAGAGTGTGGCGAGCAAATGAATAGTTTGGCGTTTGTACAAGCACCATCAGCGTCTGGAACAGCCCAATCACACAGGACCGAGTGCTCCGGGGCTTGAGCCTGTCCGCTACGGATTGATTGCACGGATCGCACGCTTTGACCATAAGTCGAATTGCCACGGCAGCCCATGAATGCGTTCATAGGCGGATTAGCCCGGCAGGAAGCGTGCGCTGAACTTGCAAAGAATTGCGAATCGGACATGGCGATCCTGGCCATGGGTAACCTGGGGCAACACGTGAACCGCCCCGTCACTCCTGGCAGCCATGCCGTCAATTTGGTGCTGCAGATTTTGGAGACGCGTTAAATGGCGCATAACGAAGCAGTCGACGTAGTACTGGTAGGGGCCGGCATCATGAGTGCCACCCTGGCCGTACTGCTCAAAGAGCTCGACCCCGGCCTCAAGCTGGAAGTCGTTGAGCTGATGGACTCGGGAGCCGCGGAGAGTTCAAACCCGTGGAACAACGCCGGTACCGGTCACGCCGGGCTGTGTGAGCTGAATTACACACCCCAGGCCGCCGATGGTTCCATCGACATCAAGAAAGCTGTCCACATCAACACCCAGTTCGAGGTGTCGAAGCAGTTCTGGGCGTACCTGACCAAAAAAGGCACCTTTGGTTCGTCCAAGTCCTTTATCACCCCGGTGCCGCACCTGAGCTTCGTGCAGGGCGACAAAGGCGTAGCCTTCCTCAGGAAGCGCTTTGAAACCCTCAGCCAGCATCATGCATTTTCGGATATGCGCTATACCGAAGACCGCAATGAGATGGTCGAGTGGATACCGCTGATGATGCCAGGCCGCCCGCTCGACGAAAAAATCGCCGCGACCCGTGTGCAGAACGGCACCGACGTCAACTTCGGCGCCCTGACCAACCAGTTGCTGAACCACCTGACCAGCGCGCCCGATGCCCAGGTCAAGTACAGCAAACGCGTGACCGGCCTCAAGCGCAATGGCGCGGGCTGGACCGTGAGCATCAAGGACGTCAACAGCGGCAACAGCCGCGACGTGGACGCCAAGTTCGTGTTCCTCGGCGCCGGTGGCGCGGCCCTGCCGCTGCTGCAAGCCTCGGGCATCGAAGAAAGCAAAGGTTTCGGCGGTTTCCCGGTCAGTGGCCAGTGGCTGCGTTGCGACAACCCGGAAGTGGTCAAGCACCACCAGGCCAAGGTCTACAGCCAGGCCGCCGTGGGTTCGCCACCGATGTCCGTGCCGCACCTGGACACCCGCGTGGTCGACGGCAAGACGTCCCTGCTGTTCGGGCCTTACGCCGGTTTCACCACCAAATTCCTCAAGCACGGCTCGTTCCTTGACCTGCCGTTGTCGGTGCGCGCCGGCAACATCGGCCCGATGCTGGCCGTGGCCCGGGACAACATGGACCTGACCAAGTACCTGGTCAGCGAAGTGATGCAGTCCATGGAACAGCGCCTGGAATCCCTGCGCCGCTTCTACCCGCAAGCCAAAGCCGAAGACTGGCGCCTGGAAGTGGCCGGCCAACGGGTGCAGATCATCAAGAAAGACCCGAAAAAAGGCGGCGTGCTGCAATTCGGCACCGAGCTGGTCGCGGCCAAAGACGGCTCGCTGGCGGCGCTGCTGGGCGCGTCCCCGGGCGCTTCGGTGACGGTGTCGATCATGCTCGAACTGATCGAACGCTGCTTCCCGACCAAGGCTGCGGGCGAGTGGGCAGCCAAACTGCACGAGATCTTCCCGGCCCGTGAAAAGGTCCTGGAGACCGATGCCGAGCTGTACCGCAAGATCAACGCGCAGAACAACATCAGCCTGGAACTGGTTGAGCAAAACAACGAAGCCCAAAGCTACGCTTAAGGCCACTCGAAATAAAAAAAGCCCCGCTTCTCGATATGAGCCGCGGGGCTTTTTTTCGCCTGCGATCAGCCGCGTGCGTTATCGATCAATTCAATGTACTCGGCGGCGTTGCGCTGGTCCTTGATCAGGTCGACGAAGGTCTGGCCATGCTCGTCCTTGCCATCGAGGTCCAGGCCGGCGGCCTTGAAGAAGCCCAGGAAGCGCTCGAAGTCGTCGATACGCAGGCCACGATAGGCCTTGATCAGTTTGTGCAGGGAGGGTGAAGTCGCGTCGACGGGTTCGAAGTCCAGGAACAACTTGATCTGATCGTCGCCGATCTCGTCACCAATCACCTGTTTCTTATCTTTACGCATTACCGACTCCAGCCTGCGGACATTTACATGGGGTTTGAAGTCTACCTGCGAGGCGCGGGCGGCGAAAGCGCTGAGAACCACTGTGGGAGAGGGCTTGCTCCCGATTGCGCTGGATCAGTCAATTAGCTGTCGACTGACACACCGTCATCGGGAGCAAGCACCCTCCCACATTGGGTTCGTCAGGGTGCTGGCTACTTGGTGCGTACCACGCCGGTATGCAGATCCGCCCAGATATGCCCGTTGGCATAACTGAGGAACTGCACATACACCGTGTCATTGCGCAGCAGGTCGACGATCACGCGGTATTGGGTCGCGGGGTAGGACAAGGTCAGGGTCTTGGTCTTGTCATCGAACACCGGCTTTTTCAGGCTTTTGCTTTCGGCGTCGAAATTGACGATCACCTGGGCGATGCTTGCGCCTTTGTTCAAGGACTTGCCCTTGAGGCGAATCATCACCGGCGACGTCACCGGGATCGGCTGCTGCGTGGATTGGCGCTGATTACCGACCACCACGGCATACTCGGTGACTTGCAACAGTTGCTGCTGATCGGGCGCTTCGGCGCGCAGGGCCAGGTCGTCGGGCGGCAGGAATTGGCTGTGCATCGGCGCCGGGGCGGCGGCCAGCGGCAAGCTGAGGGTCAGCGCCAGGGCGGCGCAGGTGCGAATCAACAGGCTCATGGGCCGCTCCGGGAAAGATGGCCCAGCACTGTAGCTCAATCGAACTGGGCAAGCATCCAGCGTTGATACTCGGCCACATCGGCATCGCCTTCGCGAGGTGCCCAGTCGGCCAATTCACCCTCGCCCACCGGTCGGTACGGCCCGGCCTTGCACTCGAACATCACCGTGTCAGGCGCCAGCACCACCAAACCGTGGAATACCCCCGGCGGCAGATCGATGCCCGAACACTCGCCGCCCGCCTGCATCACGCGCTTGGCGATCACTTCACCGCTGTCGCTGAACAACAGCACCCCCAGGCGCCCCTGGAGTACCAGCAGGGTTTCCGCCTTGTCCGCACTCAGATGCCGATGAGGCGGCACGTAGGTGCTGGGTTGCAAGCCCACGGCCAGGCGATGGCAGGGCTCTTCCATCTCGTGGAAGTTGTGGTGGTGCCGGCCACGGGGGCTGGCGGCCGCCTTCTCGGCCAATTCAGCAAACAGCGTCTGATCAAGAAAGCGGGCCATGCATTACATCCCTTTAACGGCGTAAATCCCATTGGCGTTGCGCCAGTAACCTTTGTAGTCCATGCCGTAACCGAAGATGTAGCGGTCGATGCACGGCAGGCCGACGAAATCGGCCTTCATTTCGGGGCGCGCCTTGCGGTCGTGGTCTTTGTCGATCAACACGGCGGTATGGACTTTGCGCGCGCCGGCGTGTTTGCAGAAGTCGATGATCGCGCCCAGGGTGTGCCCTTCATCGAGGATGTCGTCGATGATCAGCACGTCGCGGTCGATGAACGAGACTTCCGGCTTGGCTTTCCAGAACAGGTCGCCGCCGCTGGTTTCGTTGCGATAACGTGTAGCGTGCAGGTAGGACGCTTCCAGCGGGAAGTGCAGATGGGTCAGCAATTTGCCGGCGAAGATCAGACCACCGTTCATCACGCAGAAGACCACCGGGTTGGTGTCGGCCATTTCGCGGGTGATCTGTGCGCCGACCTTGGCGATCGCCTCTTCGACTTGCGCTTCGGTGTACAGGCAGTCAGCCTCGCGCATGATTTGACGGATATGCTCGAGATCAGCGGACATGGCGCTCTCCAGGGGGTGCTGTGGCAAGAAAAGCGGGCAAAGGTACGCATGTGAGGCGCAACGTTCAAGCCTTAATGGACTAACGTGCTAGATGTCTATAGGACAACACCCTCGGATAGATTAATCTAGGCCGGTTTTTTTGCCCGCCGCCGGAGCCTTTCCCATGCCCACTCGCGAGATCCGCCATCCGCTGATCCGACACAAGCTCGGCCTTATGCGCCGCGCCGACATTAGCACGAAGAACTTCCGTGAGCTTGCTCAGGAAGTCGGAGCGTTGCTCACCTACGAAGCCACCAAAGACCTGCCCCTGGAAAGCTACGAGATCCCCGGTTGGGCCGGCCCCGTCCAGGTCGAGAAGATCGCCGGCAAGAAAATCACCGTGGTGCCGATCCTGCGCGCCGGCATCGGCATGCTCGAAGGCGTCCTCAGCCTGATCCCCGGCGCCAAGGTCAGCGCCGTGGGCGTGGCTCGCAATGAAGAAACGTTGCAGGCCCACACCTACCTGGAAAAACTCGTACCGGAAATCAACGAGCGTCTGGCGATGATCATCGACCCGATGCTCGCCACCGGCAGTTCCATGGTTGCCACCATCGACCTGCTGAAGAGGGCCGGTTGCAAGGATATCCGCGCCATGGTGCTGGTCGCCGCGCCCGAAGGCATCGCCGCCGTCGAGAAGGCCCACCCGGACGTGCAGATCTACACCGCGTCCATCGATGAGCGCCTGAATGAAAACGGCTACATCATCCCAGGCCTGGGCGACGCCGGTGACAAGATCTTCGGTACCAAGCAGAAGGACGCGTGAGCATGCAGGATGAATTCAACGACCCGCTTTGGCGCCAGATCCTGTCTGGCGCACAAATGCTCTTTGTGGCATTTGGCGCGTTGGTGTTGATGCCGCTGATCACAGGTCTTGATCCAAACGTCGCCCTGTTCACCGCTGGTCTGGGCACGTTGCTGTTCCAACTGGTGACCGGGCGGCAGGTGCCGGTGTTTCTGGCGTCGAGCTTTGCCTTTATCACCCCGATCATTCTCGCCAAGGGCCAGTTTGGCCTGGCGGCGACCATGGGCGGGGTGATGGCGGCCGGTTTCGTTTATACCTTCATGGGGTTGGCGGTGAAGATCAAGGGCACCGGTTTCATCGACCGGCTGCTGCCGCCGGTGGTGATCGGGCCGGTGATCATTTCCATCGGCCTGGCCATGGCGCCGATTGCCGCCAACATGGCGATGGGTAAATCCGGCGATGGCGCCGAGCTGATCCATTACCAGACGGCGATGCTGATCTCGATGCCGGCGCTGCTGACCACCCTGATCGTGGCCGTGTTCGGCAAGGGCATTTTCCGCCTGGTGCCGATCATCTCTGGCGTACTGGTGGGCTTTGCCATGGCGTTCTACTTCGGCGTGGTCGATACGGCCAAAATTGCCGCCGCACCGTGGTTCGCCCTGCCCCACTTCACCGCGCCGGAGTTCAACTGGCAGGCGATTCTGTTTATCGTCCCAGTGGCCCTGGCCCCGGCGATCGAGCATATCGGCGGTGTGATTGCAGTGGGCAGCGTGACCGGTCGCGACTACCTGAAGAAGCCCGGCCTGCACCGCACCCTGCTGGGTGACGGGATTGCCACCACGGCCGCCGGCCTGTTTGGCGGCCCGCCGAACACTACCTACGCCGAAGTGACCGGCGCAGTGATGCTGACCAAGAACTACAACCCGAAGATCATGACCTGGGCGGCAATCTTTGCCATCAGCCTGGCGTTTATCGGCAAGTTCGGCGCACTGCTGCAGAGCATTCCAGTGCCGGTGATGGGCGGGATTCTGTGCCTGCTGTTCGGCTCGATCGCCGCCGTGGGCATGAACACGCTGATCCGCCACAAGATCGACCTGGGCGAAGCCCGCAATCTGGTGATTGTCTCGGTGACGCTGGTGTTCGGGATTGGCGGTGTGCTGATCGGCACCGGCACCGGGCCGGACGATTTCGGCCTGAAGGGCATCGCCCTGTGTGCGGTGGTAGCGATTGGCTTGAACCTGCTGCTGCCAGGCAATGATGGCTGGAAGCACAAGAAGCCGGATGAGCCGTTGATCTAACCAGCACTGCAAAACTGAATGTGGGAGGGGGCTTGCCCCCGATGACGGAGTGCCAGTCGACATCTAATCGACTGATCTGCCGCTATCGGGGGCAAGCCCCCTCCCACATTGTTAGATCTTCAGTGTGACTTAGAGCTCGCCTAGGCCATCGATCAGCGCCTGGTTCTGCTCCGGCGTACCGATGCTGATCCGCAGGAACTGATCAATCCGCGCCTGCTTGAAGTGCCGCACGATCACGCCCTGCTCACGCAACTTGGCCGCCAGGCCGGCGGCGTCGTGCCGTGGGTGGCGGGCGAAGATGAAGTTCGCAGCCGATGGCAACACTTCAAAGCCCTTGCCTTCCAATTGCGCGACCACCTTGTTGCGGCTGTCGATCACCCACCGGCATGTCTTCTCGAAGTACTCGCGGTCGTCGAACGCCGCCGCTGCGCCGACAATCGCCAGGCGATCGAGCGGATAGGAGTTGAAGCTGTTCTTGACCCGCTCCAGCGCCTCGATCAGGTCCGGGTGGCCCACGGCCAGGCCCACGCGCAAACCGGCCAGTGAGCGCGATTTGGACAAGGTCTGAGTGACCAGCAGGTTCGGGTAGCGATCCACCAGGCTGATGGCGGTTTCGCCACCGAAGTCGACGTAGGCTTCATCCACCACCACCACCGAATCCGGGCTGGCCTTGAGTATCTGCTCCACCGCGTCCAGGGCCAGCACGCAGCCGGTCGGTGCGTTCGGGTTGGGGAAGATGATCCCGCCGTTCGGCCTGGCGTAGTCCGCCGCGCGGATCTGGAACTGCTCATCCAGCGGCACCGCGTCGAATTTGATGCCATAGAGGCCGCAGTACACCGGATAGAAGCTGTAGCTGATATCCGGGAACAGCAGCGGCAAGTCGTGCTGGAACAGCGCGTGGAAGATGTGTGCCAGGACTTCGTCGGAACCGTTGCCGAGGAACACTTTGCCGGCGTCGATCCCGTAATAGCGGGCCACGGCCTGCTTGAGCAGGTCGCTGTTGGGGTCCGGGTACAGGCGCAGATTGTCGCTCAACTCGACCTGCATGGCCGCCAGCGCCTTGGGCGACGGGCCGTAGGGGTTTTCGTTGGTGTTGAGCTTGACCAGCTTGGTCAACTTGGGCTGTTCACCGGGTACGTAAGGCACCAGCTCCTTGACGAAGGGGCTCCAGAATTTGCTCATGTCTCAGTTCCCCTTATTGTCTTCAAGGATGCGGTATTCGGCGCTCCGGGCGTGGGCGCTCAAGGATTCGCCACGGGCCAGTACCGAGGCGGTCTTGCCCAACTCGGAAGCACCTTGTGGCGAGCAGAAGATGATCGACGAACGCTTCTGGAAGTCATACACCCCCAGCGGCGACGAGAAGCGCGCGGTGCCGGAGGTCGGCAACACGTGGTTGGGGCCCGCGCAATAGTCGCCCAGGGCTTCGCTGGTGTGACGGCCCATGAAGATCGCGCCCGCGTGACGAATCGACGGCAGCCAGGCCTGTGGGTCGGCCACGGACAATTCCAGGTGTTCCGGCGCGATGCGGTTGGCCACTTCGATGGCCTGCTCCATGTCGCGCACCAGGATCAGCGCACCACGGCCGTTGATCGACTTCTCGATGATCTCGGCGCGGTCCATGGTCGGCAGCAGCTTGTTGATGCTGGCGGCGACTTTGTCGAGGAACTCGGCATCTGGGCTGACCAGAATCGCCTGGGCGTCTTCGTCGTGCTCGGCCTGGGAAAACAGGTCCATGGCGATCCAGTCCGGGTCGGTCTGGCCATCACACACCACGAGGATTTCCGAAGGACCGGCGATCATGTCGATACCGACCTGGCCAAATACATGGCGCTTGGCGGTGGCGACATAGATGTTGCCGGGGCCGACCACCTTGTCGACCATCGGCACGCTTTCGGTGCCGTAGGCCAACGCCGCGACAGCCTGGGCGCCGCCGATGGTGAACACGCGGTCGACACCGGCGATGCAGGCGGCCGCGAGGACCAGCTCGTTGATCTCACCGCGCGGGGTCGGCACCACCATGACCACTTCGGTCACACCGGCCACCTTGGCGGGAATCGCGTTCATCAATACCGACGACGGGTACGAGGCTTTACCGCCCGGCACGTACAGGCCGGCGCGGTCCAGCGGCGTGACCTTCTGGCCCAATACGGTGCCGTCGGCCTCGGTGTAGCTCCAGGAATCCTGTTTCTGTTTTTCGTGGTAGCTGCGCACCCGCGCCGCCGCGAGTTCCAGGGCTTCGCGCTGCGGCGCGGTGATGCGCGTCAGGGCCAGCTCCAAGCGTTCGCGGGGCAGGATCAGGTCCGACATGGACTTGACGTCCAGGCCGTCGAACTGGCGGGTGAAATCCACCAGCGCGGCGTCACCGCGCTCGCGCACGGCCTTGATGATATCGAGCACCCGCTGGTTGACCGAGTCGTCGGACACGCTTTCCCAACTCAGCAGATGATCCAGATGATGGGCGAAATCCGGGTCGGCAGCGTTGAGTCGGGCAATTGCAGTGGACGTGGTCATAGCGAGGGCCTCATAGGATTGGCAAAAACTCAGGCGCCCGAAGGTGCGCTGACGTTCAATAACGAATCGCGTTGGTGCTGTGGCCGTGCCAGGCAAGGCGCGGGACGCCGGTAAGGGTAGTTTCCTTACCAAGTCCCGCAACGCGGCATGGCGCGGCCACAGTACCAACCCGTAGGGCCTTGCCTCAAAAGGCAGGCGGCTACGTGTCGCTAGGTATTGAAAAAAAATCTTCTACTCACATAACTTGCCTTTTGGGGTAAGGCGCGATTCGTTATTGAACGTCAGCGCACCTTCCCAGCAGTCGTTTCCGCTTGGGCACCTGAGAATTCTGGCTATGAAGCGGATAGACGGGCGCAGCCGTTTGGCTACGCGGGTGAGTCAACCGCGGTGTCGAGACTCCACTGCGTTGCGCAGGGTGTCGATCAACGCCTGGATACGCGCGTGCTGCATCTTCATCGATGCCTTGTTGACGATCAGCCGGGAGCTGATGTCAGCAATGAAATCCTGGGGCTCCAGACCGTTGGCGCGCAGGGTGTTGCCGGTGTCGACCACGTCAATGATCTTGTCGGCCAGGCCAATCAGCGGCGCCAGTTCCATCGAGCCGTACAGCTTGATGATATCGACCTGACGGCCTTGCTCGGCGTAGTAACGCTTGGCGATATTGACGAACTTGGTGGCCACCCGCAGGCGACCTTTAGGCTCGACATCACCGACACGGCCGGCGGTCATCAGCTTGCACAGGGCAATACGCAGGTCCAACGGCTCGTACAGGCCCTGGCCGCCGTATTCCATCAATACGTCTTTACCGGCGACACCCAGGTCGGCGGCACCGTGTTCAACATAGGTCGGCACATCGGTAGCCCGCACGATCAGCAGGCGAACGTCGTCCTGGGTCGTAGGGATGATCAGCTTGCGGCTCTTGTCCGGATTCTCGGTCGGCACGATGCCCGCTTCAGCCAGAAGCGGCAAAGTGTCGTCAAGGATGCGGCCCTTGGACAGTGCGATGGTCAACATGGGAAACGTCAGTCCTTCATCAGGCTATTGCGGTCTGGTCGCAAACGGCGCCAGACACAGATCGAGGCCATTACAGCCTCGATTTGAAACACATTCAGCCGGAATACGCAATTGCACACCCCGGGCGGGCGCATCCCTGCGCCCGTGCAGCGGGGACTAGCCCGGTACGCGGCGGATCTTCGCGCCGAGCATCTGCAGTTTTTCTTCGATGCACTCGTAGCCACGGTCAATGTGGTAGATGCGGTCGATCAGGGTGTCGCCCTCTGCGCACAGTGCGGAGATCACCAGGCTGGCCGAAGCCCGCAGGTCGGTGGCCATGACGGGCGCGCCCTTGAGCTTGTCGATGCCGGTCACGATGGCCGTGTTGCCTTCGACCTGGATTTTGGCGCCCATGCGGTGCAGTTCGTACACGTGCATGAAGCGGTTTTCGAAGATGGTCTCGATCACAGCGCCGGTGCCTTCGGCAATCGCGTTCAGGGAGATGAACTGCGCTTGCATGTCGGTCGGGAACGCCGGGTACGGAGCGGTCCGCACGTTGACGGCTTTTGGCCGCTTGCCGTGCATGTTCAGCTCGATCCAATCTTCACCGGTGGTGATTTCAGCGCCGGCTTCCTTGAGTTTTTCCAGCACGGACTCAAGGATGGTCGGATCAGTGTCCTTGACCTTGACGCGGCCACCGGTGACGGCGGCGGCAACCAGGTAGGTCCCGGTCTCGATGCGGTCCGGCATCACCTTGTAGGTGGCCGAATGCAGGCGTTTTACACCTTCGACGGTGATGGTGTCGGTACCGGCGCCGCTGATATTGGCGCCCATGGCGATCAGGAAGTTGGCCAGGTCGACCACTTCCGGCTCGCGCGCGGCGTTTTGCAAAACGCTGCGGCCGTTGGCCAGGGCAGCGGCCATCATGATGTTCTCGGTACCGGTCACGCTGACGGTATCAAAGAAGAAGTTGGCGCCACGCAGGCCGCCTTCCGGCGCCTTGGCCTTGATGTAGCCGCCTTCGACGTCGATGGTGGCGCCCATGGCTTCAAGGCCACGGATGTGCAGGTCGACAGGACGCGAACCGATCGCGCAACCGCCAGGCAAGGCCACTTCGGCTTCGCCGAAACGGGCAACCATCGGGCCGAGCACCAGGATCGACGCACGCATGGTTTTCACCAGCTCATACGGGGCGATCAGGGTCTTGATGGTGCGCGGGTCGATTTCAACCGACAGTTTTTCGTCGATCACCGGCTCAATGCCCATGCGACCGAACAGTTCGATCATGGTGGTGATGTCGTGCAGGTGCGGCAGGTTGGCCACGGTCACAGGGCCATCGCACAGCAAGGTCGCTGCCAGGATCGGCAAGGCGGAGTTTTTCGCACCGGAAATGCGGATCTCGCCATCAAGGCGGGCACCACCGGTAATAATCAATTTATCCATAAGAATCTCGACGCCTTGGGGGCTCAGGTGCGCTCGGCCCAGGCCGCGCGGCTGAAAAATTTCATAGTGACCGCATGGATGCTGCCATCGGTGATCCACGGGTTCAAATGGGCATAGACCTGCTGTTGACGCTTGACCGGGCTCAATGCCGCCAGTTCATCGCTAATCACATTCAGCTGGAAGTTGCAGCCTTCGCCTTCAACTTCTACGTTCGTTTCCGGCAGCTTTCCTTCAAGGAAGCTCTTAACTTCTAGGGCCTGCATGCTCAACCTCTATCGGCGCCCAGTGCGCGCGGGTCGCACATCATACAAAAAAGCCCCGCGCCTGCGAACCCCGCATAGCAGGACTCTGACGGGGGGCTTTCTTGAATATGTGTATTAAGGATGCGCCAACAGCTCGGTCAGACCGGAAACGTCGGCAATTTCACGCATGTCGTCGGGCAACGCACGAATGCTCACCGGCTTTTTGGCCGCCTCGGCGTCGCGCATGAAGCACAGCAGCAACGACAAGCCGACGCTGCTGGACTTGGTCACCGCCGAGCAATCGAGCACCAGCGACGGTGCGGTGCTCGCCTGGATCAGCGCCTGCCCCTGCTTGCGCAGGTCGGGCCCGGTGCGGTAATCCAGCACGCCGCTGAGGAACAACTGGCCGGCATCGCCGATACGAACAGCCGCCTCGGTCATTGCGCGGGCTTCCCGGCGGCTTTATCGGTCTCTTCCTTGGCCTTGGCCACTTCACCGGCCCAACCATTGATGGTCTTGTCGAGGTCGTTGCCATTGCGCTGCATCGCGTCGGCGAACTGATCACGGAACAGTTTGCCGATGTTGATGCCGTTGATGATCACGTTACGCAGCTTCCACTCACCGCTGACCTTCTCCAGTGTGTATTGCACTGGATAGATGGCGCCGTTGCTGCCCTTGACGGTCATGCCGACGCTGGTGCGATCGCCCGACTCATCCTTGGCAGGGTCGACAGTGATCCCCTGGTTGTTGTACTCGAGCAGGGCGTTGCCGTAGAACTGAAACAGGCCCTTCTTGAAGTTTTCCTGGAATGTCTGCATCTGCGCAGGCGTCGCCTTGCGCGAATACTTCACCGTCATGATGCTGCGCGAAATGCCTTCGGCATCCACGACCGGGCCGACAATGGTGTTGAGCGAGTCATAGAACTTGGTAGGGTCTTGCTTGTACTGTTCTTTATTGGCTTTCAGGTCAGCCAGCATTTTGCTGGTCGTGTCCTGCACCAGTTCGTGCGCAGAACCTGCCGCGTTGGCCATCAACGGCAGTGCTGCAAGCAGTACCAGCAGACCACGTCGCAAGGTAGAGATCATGAACAGATTCCTCATTTAGCGTCTTTATTGACCGTATTGAGCAGGAATTTACCGATCAGGTCCTCGAGCACCAGCGACGACTGTGTGTCGTGGATGGTCGAACCATCCTTGAGCAGAGCGGTTTCCCCGCCTACGCTGATACCGATGTATTTCTCGCCCAGCAAACCTGCGGTGAGGATCGATGCCGTGGAGTCAGTCGGCAGATTATCGACCTTCTTGTCCAGTTGCATCGTCACACGCCCGGTGAAGCTGTCGCGGTCCAGATCGATCGCCGTGACCTTGCCGATGGTTACACCGGCCATGGTCACTTTAGCTCTGACAGTCAAACCCGCGATATTGTCGAAGTACGCGTAAAGTTTATAGGTATCGGCAGTGGGGCTGGCCGAAAGGCCGCTGACTCGCAGGGCCAGCAACAGTAAAGCCAGGATGCCAGCCAGCAAGAAAAGGCCGACACCGATTTCCACAGTGCGGTTTTGCATCAGAAATCTCCAAACATCAAGGCGGTCAAAATAAAGTCAAGGCCCAGTACCGCCAGCGAGGCGTACACAACAGTCTTGGTGGTGGCGCGACTGATCCCTTCTGAAGTGGGCTCACAGTCATAGCCTTGGAATACGGCGATCCAGGTCACGACAAAGGCGAAGACAATGCTCTTAATGATGCCATTGAACACATCGCCGCTGAAGTTCACGCTGTTTTGCATGTTGGACCAGTAGGAGCCTTCATAGACCCCCAGCCAGTCCACCGCCACCCACGAACCGCCCCAGATACCCACCACGCTGAAGATCATCGCCAGCAGCGGCAGGGAAATGAAGCCGGCCCACAGGCGCGGGGCAACAATGTACTTGAGCGGGTCCACGCCGATCATCTCGAGGCTGGACAACTGCTCGGTGGACTTCATGTTGCCGATTTCGGCGGTCAGCGCGGAACCGGCGCGCCCGGCGAACAACAGGGCCGTGACGACCGGGCCGAGCTCACGCAACAGCGTCAGGGCGACCATCTGCCCCACCGCCTGCTCCGAGCCGTAGCTGGACAGGATATTGAAGCCCTGCAACGCCAGCACCATGCCGATGAAAACCCCGGAAACCACGATGATCACCAGGGACATCACACCAACGGAGTGCAGTTGCTTGATCAGCAGGCCGAAGCTGCCGCCAATGCCGCCACGGCCGAGCAAGGCGTGGAACAGGAATATCGTCGAACGTCCGAGCACTTCGATGATGTCGATGCCGGAACGCCCGAAAAGGCGCACCTTTTCGATAAGAGATGTCTTGCGCATCAGCGCTTCCCCAGAAGATCTGAGCGGTAGTCCGCTGCCGGAAAATGAAAAGGCACCGGGCCATCGGGATCGCCGGTCATGAATTGGCGAATGCGCGGGTTGTCAGCGTTCATCAGTTCTTCCGGCGTGCCCTGCCCCAGTACCTGGCCATCACCGACTACATAGAGGTAATCGGCGATGCTCGCGGTTTCGGCCAGGTCGTGGGAGACCACGATACTGGTGATCCCCAACGCATCGTTGAGCAGGCGGATCAGGCGCACCAACACGCCCATGGCGATCGGGTCCTGGCCCACGAAGGGTTCGTCATACATGAGAATCTGCGGATCGAGGGCAATGGCACGCGCCAGGGCGACGCGACGCTTCATGCCGCCGGACAGCTCATCCGGCATCAGGTCGATGGCGCCGCGAAGGCCCACGGCCTGCAGCTTCAGCAACACAATGTCACGAATCATCTCGTCGGACAGTTGGGTATGTACCCGCAGCGGAAACGCTACGTTCTCGAACACATCGAGGTCGGTGAACAACGCACCGCTCTGGAACAGCACCCCCATGTGCTTGCGCGCATCGAACAGATCGCTGCGCGACAACGTCGGCAGGTTCTGGCCGTTGACCCACACTTCGCCGGCACTGGGGCGCAATTGCATGCCCATCAGACGCAACAGGGTGGTCTTGCCGCAACCGGAAGGCCCCATAATGCCGGTGACCTTGCCGCGGGGAATGCGAATATCGACGTTATTGAAGATGCTGCGCGTCCCGCGCTTGAAGGTAAGGCCCTTCAGCTCGACCGCGTAGGCGTTATCGGCACTCATCTAAACTCCTTGGGATGCAGCCTCTCACTCAGACACCACGCTTGTGACAAACGTTTGCAACGGTTGCCCAACATATAGTTAGCCACATGGGCTGGGTGGACCGAACTGGCGGCGAACTATATCACTGCTGGTACAGCGCCCCCAAGGCCGGAACAGCGCTTGTTCAGATTGGAGACAGGGAAAAACCGTTGCTGGCTATGTTACCGAGGAATGAATCTGAAGCGCCTGACGACTAAAGACTGACGAACTTGCGTGAGGGAATTGATCATTATCGTTATAATCGTCGACTTTTCGTCAGGCTATACGATTTCAGACATGAGCCAATCCAGCGATCTTATCCAATCCGCACAACGCACCATCCGCCTCGAGCTTGAAGCCGTAGAAGGCTTGCTGGCCCATATCGACGTGGATTTCGTACGCGCCTGCGAGATGATTCTGGCCAGCAAAGGCCGCGTGGTCGTGGTCGGCATGGGCAAGTCCGGTCACGTCGGCAACAAGATCGCCGCCACCCTGGCAAGCACCGGGACCACGGCGTTTTTCGTCCACCCGGCCGAAGCCAGCCACGGCGACATGGGCATGATCACCAAGGATGACATCATCCTCGCACTGTCCAACTCCGGCACCACCAACGAAATCGTGACCTTGCTGCCGTTGATCAAGCGCCTGGGCATCCAGATGATCAGCATCACCGGCAACCCGGAGTCGACGCTGGCCAAGGCCGCCGAAGTGAACCTGAATGTTCATGTGACCGCTGAGGCCTGCCCGCTGAACCTGGCGCCAACCTCCTCCACCACCGCCGCGCTGGTCATGGGCGATGCCCTGGCCGTGGCGCTGCTGGAAGCACGTGGGTTTACGGCGGAAGACTTCGCGTTTTCCCATCCGGGCGGCGCACTGGGCCGACGCCTGCTGCTGAAAGTGGAAAACGTCATGCATTCCGGCGATGAACTGCCCCACGTACAGCGCGGCACTCTGCTGAAGGACGCACTCATGGAGATGACCCGCAAGGGCCTCGGCATGACCGTGATCCTGGAAGCCGACGGGCGCCTGGCCGGCGTATTCACCGACGGTGACCTGCGCCGCACCCTGGACCGCACTATCGATATCCACACCGCCACCATCGATGCGGTGATGACTCCCCACGGCAAGACTGCACGCGCAGAAATGCTGGCGGCCGAAGCCCTGAAGATCATGGAAGACCATAAGATCGGCGCGCTGGTGGTGGTCGATGGCAATGACCGCCCGATTGGCGCCCTGAACATGCACGACTTGCTGCGTGCGGGAGTGATGTAAATGACCAGCGACCTGTTGCAACGCGGCAAGCACATCAAATTGGCGATTTTCGACGTTGACGGCGTGCTGACCGATGGCCGCCTGTACTTCCTCGAGGACGGCAGCGAATTCAAGTCGTTCAACACCCTCGACGGCCAGGGCATCAAGATGCTCATGGCGGCGGGCGTGCAAACCGCGATTATCAGCGGTCGGAAAACCCCGGTTGTGGAACGTCGCGCACAAAACCTGGGGATTCCTCACCTGTATCAGGGCAGGGAGGATAAACTAGTCGTCCTGGACGAGCTTCTTGGCCAACTCAACCTAAGCTATGAGCAGGTTGCCTATCTGGGCGACGACCTGCCCGACCTGCCGGTGATCCGCCGGGTGGGCCTGGGCATGGCTGTCGCCAATGCGGCGGCATTTGTTCGCGAGCATGCCCACGGCATCACCACGGCCCGTGGCGGCGAAGGCGCCGCCCGCGAGTTCTGCGAGTTGATCCTGCGTGCCCAGGGCAGCCTTGAAGCGGCCCACGCCGCCTACCTATAGAGCGTTTTATGCTGAGCAAAAAGATTCGCAACTTCCTGCTATTCGGGGTCATCGCCGCGCTGCTCCTGGCGGTTGGCTACTGGAATATCAGCCCGGAGCGCTTTCTCGACCAGCCTGTGGCGCAGGTTGACCAAGGCGCTATCGACTATTACGCCACCAATGCCTACAGCGTGCAGTTCCTGCCCGATGGCAAGGTGCAGTATGAAATGACCTCGGACAAGGTCGAGCACTTGAAAGCGTCCGAAGTCACCCTGCTGACCAACCCCGATTTGAATCTGTATCGCGGCACCGAATTCCCCTGGCACGTCACCAGCAAACGTGGCGAAGTCAACCCGGACGGCACCGAAGTAGAACTGATCGACTCGGTGCGCGTCGCACGGACCGACGCGCAGAACCGCGACACCATCATCACCAGCAGTCGCATGACCGTATTCCCACAGAAGCAATATGCGCAGACCGAGCAAGACGTTAGAATCGACGGCGCTGGCGGTGTATCGACTGGCAAGGGAATGAAAGCGTATTTGAAAGAAAGCAGGATACACCTGCTATCGAACGTAAGAGGACAGTATGAGGCTCGTTAAAACCCTCCCTATTTTGCTCAGTCTGGGCGCAGCACTGGGAAGCGTGAGCGCCTGGGCTCTGCCGAACGATAGCCAGCAACCGATCCACATTTCGGCCGACGATGCACAGCTCGATGACAAGCAAGGCGTCGCAACCTACACCGGCGGTGTGATCATTACCCAGGGTTCGATGAAGATCACCGGCAACACGGTGACGCTGACTCGCACCCCTGCTGGCGACATTGACGTCGTGACCTCGGTGGGCAACCTGGCCTACTTCGAACAGAAGCAGTCTGCCACCGACACCGCCCCGATGAAGGGCTACGGTAAAACCATCCAGTATCACGCCCAGCAAAATCGCATCGTGCTGATCGACCAGGCCAAGGTACTCAGCCCCGACGGCAACTCCACGGAAGGTGAAAAAATCACCTATGACACCGTGAAGCAGGTTGCCAACGCCGGTCGCGCCAACGGCACCAAGGTGACTGCACCGCGTCCACGTATCGACATGGTTATCCAGCCGAAGAAGAAGGCCGAGTAATGGCAACCCTGAAAGCCCAGCATCTGGCCAAGGCCTATAAAGGCCGTCAGGTCGTGCGCGACGTCAGCTTGTCGATCGACAGCGGCCAGATCGTCGGCCTGCTTGGCCCCAACGGTGCCGGCAAGACCACCTGTTTCTATATGATCGTCGGCCTGGTCCAGGCGGACCAAGGTCGCATCCTGATCGACGACCTCGACGTCAGCCACCAGCCGATGCACGGCCGTGCGCGCGCCGGTATCGGCTATCTTCCCCAGGAAGCGTCGATCTTCCGCAAACTGTCGGTTGCCGATAACATCATGGCGATCCTCGAGACCCGCAAGGAACTCGACCGCGACGGCCGCCGCAAGGAGCTGGAAAGCCTGCTGCAGGAATTCCACATCAACCACATTCGCGACAACCTCGGCATGAGTTTGTCCGGCGGTGAACGCCGCCGCGTGGAGATTGCCCGCGCCCTGGCCACTGCACCGAAGTTCATCCTGCTGGACGAACCGTTTGCCGGTGTCGACCCGATCTCGGTCGGCGACATCAAGCAGATCATCCATCACCTCAAGGCCAAGGGCATCGGTGTACTGATCACCGACCACAACGTCCGCGAGACCCTCGATATCTGCGAAACCGCGTATATCGTCAACGATGGGCAACTGATTGCCGAAGGCGATTCGGCCACGATCCTGGCCAACGAACTGGTCAAGGAAGTGTATCTGGGCCACGAGTTCCGCCTGTAGGCCTGCCTGGAAAAAAAGGCGGTGGCAGGCCGTTCGCCAAGGTGCGCGGGAGTCAATGAAAACCTCCGGATTTTTATTGTTACCGCGCTCTAGGCAAAGCCTCCAATATCAGGCATATAATTTGCTTATGTTTGGCGCTCACGCGCCCTGTCGTGGATGGCGCATTGCGCCGGCGAATAAGGTGTTAAGCCCCTGCCATGAAACCATCGCTAGTCCTGAGAATGGGCCAGCAGCTGACGATGACACCGCAGCTGCAACAGGCCATCCGCCTGCTCCAATTGTCGACACTGGACCTGCAACAGGAAATCCAGGAAGCCCTGGAGTCCAATCCGATGCTCGAACGCCAGGAAGAAGGCGACGACTTCGATAATGCAGACCCGCTGGCCGACAACATCGAGCAAAAACCCAATTCCGACGTGCAGGAACCCTCTTACCAGGAAACCGCCCCTACGGTGGACAACCTGGAGGAAGGCGAATGGAACGAACGCATTCCCAACGAACTTCCCGTGGACACCGCCTGGGAAGACGTCTACCAGACCAGCGCCAGCAGCCTGCCCAGCAATGATGACGACGAGTGGGACTTCACCACCCGCACCTCCGCCGGCGAGAGCCTGCAGAGCCACTTGCTGTGGCAATTGAACCTGGCGCCGATGTCCGACACCGATCGCCTGATCGCTGTGACCCTGATCGACTGCATCAACAACCAGGGTTATCTGGACGAGACACTCGAAGAGATTCTTGAAGCCTTCGACCCGGAACTGGACATCGAACTGGACGAGATCGAAGCCGTCCTGCACCGCATCCAGCAGTTCGAGCCCGCCGGCATTGGCGCGCGCAACCTCAGCGAGTGCCTGTTGCTGCAATTGCGCCAGTTGCCCGCCAAGACCCCTTGGCTCGTTGAAGCCCAACGCCTGGTCACCGACTACATCGACCTGCTGGGCAGCCGCGACTACAGCCAACTGATGCGCCGCATGAAGCTCAAGGAAGACGACCTGCGCCACATCATCGAGCTGGTGCAGAGCCTCAACCCGCGTCCGGGCTCGCAGATCGAGTCCAGCGAAGCCGAATACGTCGTCCCCGATGTGATCGTGCGCAAAGACAACGAACGCTGGCTGGTGGAACTGAACCAGGAATCGGTGCCGCGCCTGCGGGTCAACCCGCAATATGCCGGTTTCGTCCGTCGCGCCGACACCAGCGCCGACAACACCTTCATGCGCAACCAGTTGCAGGAAGCGCGCTGGTTCATCAAGAGCCTGCAAAGCCGCAACGAAACCCTGATGAAAGTGGCCACGCAAATCGTCGAGCACCAGCGCGGCTTCCTTGAGTACGGCGACGAAGCGATGAAACCGCTGGTCCTGCACGACATCGCAGAAGCGGTGGGCATGCACGAATCGACGATTTCCCGGGTAACGACGCAAAAATTCATGCATACCCCACGGGGTATATATGAGCTGAAATACTTTTTCTCCAGCCATGTCAGCACCTCCGAAGGCGGCGAATGCTCGTCCACGGCGATCCGCGCAATCATCAAAAAACTGGTTGCCGCGGAAAATCAGAAAAAGCCGTTGAGTGACAGCAAGATCGCTGGTTTACTGGAGGCACAAGGCATTCAGGTCGCCCGTCGAACCGTCGCCAAGTACCGCGAGTCCCTTGGGATCGCGCCTTCCAGCGAGCGTAAGCGTTTGATGTGACGGGCAGGCCACAGCGTTCCAGTGGCAGGCATCTCTGCCTGCCGCTTTATGCACTGGCAACGAAGGAGAAGCTGTATGCAAGTCAATATCAGTGGACACCAACTGGAAGTGACCGACGCGCTGCGCACCTATATCGGCGAAAAACTCAAACGAATTGAGGGGCATTTCGACAAGATCACCAACGTGCAAGTCATTATGACTGTCGAAAAGCTGAAGCAGAAAATCGAAGCCACCTTGCGTATACCCGGCGGAGAAGTCGTCGCCAATGCTGAGCATTCTGATATGTATGCCGCCATTGACGACCTGACCGACAAGCTGGATCGCCAAATCAAAAAGCATAAGGAAAAGCAGCAGAGCCTCCTACAGGGCACCGGCCGCTAACACTCCCCACCCATGATCCGACTTGAAACCATCCTGACTCCCGGCCGTTCCCTTGTGAACGCGCCGGGGGGCAGCAAGAAGAAAGCCCTCGAACAGATTGCCAACCTGATCAGCAAACAAGTGCCTGAGCTGGAGATGCAAGATGTCTACGAGGCTCTGATTGCCCGTGAAAAACTCGGCTCGACCGGTTTTGGTAACGGCATCGCCATTCCTCACTGCCGCCTCAAAGGCTGCGAGACACCTGTCAGCGCCCTGCTGCACCTGGACGCTCCCATCGATTTCGACGCCATCGACGGTGCCCCGGTCGACCTGCTGTTCGTGTTGCTGGTCCCGCAAGCCGCCACCGATGCACACCTGGAACTGCTCCGGCAGATCGCCAGCATGCTTGACCGCAAGGAAGTACGCGACAAACTGCGCAGTGCCAGCAGCAATGAGGCGTTGTATCAGGTTGTCCTGGCTGAACAAGACGAGCAGTAATCATGCGTTTGATCATCGTCAGTGGCCGCTCCGGCTCAGGTAAAAGCACCGCCCTCAATGTTCTTGAGGACAACGGCTTCTATTGCATCGACAACCTGCCCGCCGGCCTGCTGCCGGAGTTGGCGGAGCGCGCGCTGATCCACACCGAACTGGCACAGCCGCTGGTCGCCGTGTCGATCGACGCCCGCAACCTGCCCAGCCACCTCTCGCGGTTCCCGGCACTGCTTGAGGAAGTGCGCGCCAAGCACATTCACTGTGATGTGCTGTACCTGGACGCAGACGAAGAAACCCTGCTCAAACGCTTCTCCGAGACCCGTCGACGTCACCCCCTCAGCAGCCCGCATCGTTCGCTGGCCGAAGCCATCGAGGACGAGACCAAGCTGTTGGGGCCGATCATTGACCTCGCCGACCTCAAGATCAACACCACCAGCCTCAACCTGTACCAACTGCGCGATGCCATCAAGCTCCGCCTGCTGAACCAGCCCGAGCCCGGCACGGCCTTTCTGGTCGAGTCGTTTGGCTTCAAGCGCGGCATGCCGGTGGACGCCGATCTGGTATTCGATGTGCGCTGCCTGCCCAATCCTTACTGGAAGCCGGAGTTGCGGGACCAGTCGGGGCTGGATCAGCCGGTGGCGGACTACCTGGCCGCGCAACCGGATGTCGAGGAGATGTTCCAGGACATCTCCAGCTACCTGCTCAAATGGCTACCGCGCTTTGCCGCCAGCAACCGGGCCTATGTCACCATTGCCATCGGCTGCACCGGCGGCCACCACCGTTCCGTCTACCTGACCGAACGCCTGGGCCAGATGCTGCAACAAACCCTCAAGAACGTCCAGGTTCGCCACCGCGACCTTAGCTGAAAGGAACACCCCCGCGATGCCCGTTCTGGAAATTGAAATCATCAACAAGCTGGGCCTGCACGCCCGCGCCTCAGCCAAGTTCGTCGGCATTGCCGGGCAGTTCCCCTGCCAGGTTCGCGCTGGACGCACTCCGGAAACCATGGTCGACGGCAAGAGCATCATGGCGATGATGATGCTCGCCGCCGGCAAGGGCACCAAGATTCATTTGAAGACCGAAGGCGAGCAAGAGCAGGAAGCGATGGACGCCTTGACCAAGCTGATCAATAACTTCTTTGATGAGGGTGAATAAACCCACCCGACGAGACAGAGGCTGAAGCCGCAACAGCTTCAGCCCAATGCAGTATCCATCACCATCATCAAGCAAAACCCGATGCACAGTCCCAGGCTGGCGAGCTTTTCATGGCCATTGCGCCGCGATTCGGGGATCACCTCGTGAGTGACCACCAGCAGCATCGCGCCAGCAGCCAACGCCAAGCCTAACGGTAACAGCACCTGCGCCAGACTCACCAACCAGGCACAAAGCACTGCGAATATCGGCTCGACCAAGCCCGAAGCCGCACCGATCAGGAACGCCTTGAACCGCGACATCCCTGCCCCGGCCAGCACCAACGCAATCACCAGGCCTTCGGGCACATCCTGCAAAGCGATGCCCATGGCCAGGCTGTCGGCATCCGGCATGCCGCCGCCCGCCGAGACGCCAACCGCCATACCCTCCGGGATGTTGTGCGCGATGATGGCAAACACGAACAGCCAGATACGTGGCGGGATCACCGGATGCTCCGGCGTACCGACCAGCATTTCCGGGCTGGCCCCGGAGACCTTGCGATCGACCAGGTACAAGCCGAACGCTCCCAGCATGATGCCAATGCTGATCAAGCCACTCGCGCCCCACGGGCTGAACCCCAGGCCCTCAGCGGCGGCGATGCCCGGCACGACCAACGAAAACGCCGTGGCCGCGAGCATCACGCCGGCACCAAAGCCCAGCAAGGTATCGCTCACTGCTGCCGGCATGCGCCGGATAACCAACACCGGTACGGCGCCCAACGCGGTGCCGAGCGCACAGATCGCCCCACCTTGCAGGGCCCGCAGGATGCGCGGCTCCAGGTCCAGCCAGGCGAATCCTTGAGCCACCAGCAATGCAATACCTGCCAATAGCAGCAGCGAGCCAAATGCGTAACGAAACATTCGCACGCTGCTGATCGCCAGTGTTTCAGTACCCATGGTCGGCCTTAGGTCGTGTTATACGGCGTGATATCAGGCCAGGGCGGCCTGGTAGCGGGCGGCGACTTCCGGCCAGTTGATGACACTGTAGAAGGCATTGATGTATTCAGGACGCCGGTTCTGGTACAGCAGGTAGTAGGCGTGTTCCCACACATCCAGGCCGAGGATCGGTGTGTTGCCGCTCATCAGCGGGCTGTCCTGATTGCCGCTGCTCTCCACCACCAGGGTCTTCTGCGGGGTCACGCTCAACCAGGCCCAGCCGCTGCCGAAGCGGGTCAACGCGGCCTTGGTGAAGGCCTCCTTGAAGCTGTCGAAACCGCCCAGTTGCTCATCAATCGCCTGGCCCAGCGCGCCATCGGGTTTGCCGCCGCCTTTGGGTGACATCACCGCCCAGAACAACGAGTGGTTGGCATGCCCACCGCCCTGATTGATCACCGCGGTGCGCAGTTGCTCGGGCAGTTGCTGGACGCTCGACACCAGCTTCTCTACCGGCCAGCCCGCAAACTCGGTGCCCTCCACGGCGGCATTGAGGTTGTTGATGTAAGTCTGGTGGTGCTTGGTGTAGTGAATTTGCATGGTTTGCGCATCGATATGCGGTTCCAGGGCATCGTAGGCGTAAGGCAAGGCAGGCAAGGTGTAGGGCATATCAGTGTGCTCCGTATTGAGGAGGGGTCGGTTGCGCCGCAGTACCGCCCAGCAAGCGATGGGTACGGGGGTATTCGCCGTGATCGCTGATGAAATTCAACAGTTCGACGTAGGTCTTGCTGCTCTGGCGCAACGCCGCGTCGCGCAGTTGCGGGCTGAGGCGCTGGTCCTGCAGCGCCTGTAACAGCTGTTGGTGGATGGCACAGAGGTATTCCGCGCTTTCTTCCGGCTGGTTCAGGCGCAGGTGCAGGTCCGCCAGGTTGTGATGGGAAATGACGCAAGCCGCCACTGCTTCGTCGGCGTTCGCCCAGCGCTCGAACAACACTTGAGCCAGGGCCAGGGCTTGTAAATAGGCTTCGCGAGCGTCGACCAACTCGCCCTGCATAAAGCAGCGATTGGCCCGTTCGATCGTGCGTTTCCAATGCTCCATGGTCAGCCTCCAAAGCAGGGTCGGTGATTACACGCCGCCGGCGGTGAGCTTTTCCGGGTCCAGCAGGACTTCCAGTTGGCTGCGCGGCAAGTCGGTGTGCTCGAGGGCGACATCAATCACCGGGCGACCTTGCTGATAGGCTTGCTTGGCGATTTCAGCGGCCTTTTGGTAACCAATGATCGGGTTGAGTGCGGTCACCAGGATCGGGTTGCGCGACAACGCTTCCTTGAGCTTGGCCTCGTTGACCTTGAAGCTGGCAATGGCCTTGTCCGCCAGCAGGCGACTGGAATTGGCCAGCAGTTCGAGGCTGCCGAGTAGGTTCTGGGCGATGATCGGCAGCATCACGTTCAGCTCGAAGTTGCCGGATTGCCCGGCAATGGTGATCACCGTGTCATTGCCGATAACTTGTGCGGCGACCATGGCGGTCGCTTCCGGAATCACTGGGTTGACCTTGCCCGGCATGATCGAAGAACCGGGCTGTAACCCTTCCAGTTCGATTTCGCCCAAACCAGCCAGGGGCCCGGAATTCATCCAGCGCAAGTCGTTGGCGATTTTCATCAATGACACAGCGATCGCTTTCAACTGGCCGGAGACGGCGACGGCGGTGTCCTGGGAGCCGATCAACGCGAAGAGGTTCTTGCCCGGTGTGAATTGCACGCCGGTCAGGCTGCTCAGCTGCTGGCTGAAACGCAGCGCAAACTCCGGATGCGCGTTGATCCCGGTACCGACAGCCGTGCCGCCCTGCGCCAGGGCTTGCAGGCTGGGCAACAGGTCCTGCAGGTGCGCAATATTGGCCTTGAGCTGCTGCGCCCAGCCATTGAGCACCTGGCTCATACGCACGGGCATGGCGTCCATCAGGTGCGTGCGACCGGTCTTGATGAAGGGGTGGACCTCTTCGGCCTTCCGTTCGATGACCTGCACCAGATGCAGCAACGCAGGCAGCGTTTGCTCATGCAGCACCAACGCCGCACTGACGTGGATGGTGGTCGGGATGATGTCGTTGCTGCTTTGGCCGCAGTTCACGTGATCGTTGGGGTTGACCGCCTCACCGAGCAAACGGCTGGCCAGGGTCGCGATCACTTCGTTGGCGTTCATATTGGAACTGGTGCCGGAACCGGTCTGAAAGATATCCACCGGAAAGTGCGGCATGAAGTCACCGTCCAGCAAGCCCAGGGCAGCATCGACAATGGCCTTGCCCTGCCCTTCGCTGATCTGCTTGAGATCGACGTTGACCTTGGCCGCTGCCACTTTGGCCAGGATCAGCGCACGAATGAACGGCGCCGGCATGCGCTGGTGGCTGATCGGAAAGTTGTTCACCGCGCGCTGGGTTTGCGCGCCGTACAAGGCCTCGGCAGGGACTTGCAGTTCACCCATACTGTCGCGTTCGATACGGTTATTACTCATCGGAAGATCCTTGCACCCAGTCAGAAACGGAAATCGAAGGCAGCAATTCGCACGTCGCCAATTGCCAGGCAAAGGCCTGCCAGCGCTTGAGGCGGCAGGCACAATGGGAGAGTGTTTCCAGGTCGTGCAGCGGGCGCCAGGCCTGGTCCAGGCACTGGGATCGCCAATGCCACGGCAAGGCAATGTCCGTGGCGGTGTCGATCAGCAGGCGGAAAGCCGTTTCAGCGATCGTCCACGAATGAGTCGCGGTGCAACAGGCGAGGTATCGACCTTCATTGAGGTAATGTTCGATCAGGCGCGGTTCATTGGGATCGAGGCAGCAGCGAATCTGACGACTCATCCAACGCCAGCTTTCCAGGTAGGGGTCCTCATGCAGGACAGCATTCATGATCCGCACTCATTCGATAATGATATTTATTATTAAATGATATTGATAATCAACACAAGAGTGACAAGCCAATCAACCTGGAATGCAGCCACAAAAAAAGGCGCGCCATCCTGCAGATGGCGCGCCTTTTGGTGAAGCGTCGGAAGGATTAACTACCGGCGACCGTCATCCGCTCGATCAGGACCGAACCTGTACGGATATTGCTGCGCAGCTCCAGGTCGTTACCCACGGCAACGATCTGCTTGAACATGTCGCGCATATTGCCGGCGATGGTCACTTCCTGGACAGCAAACTGAATCTCACCGTTTTCTACCCAGAAACCCGCCGCGCCACGGGAATAATCACCGGTGACCATGTTCAAGCCCTGGCCCATCAATTCAGTCACCAGCAGGCCACGCCCCATGCGTCGCAACAGCGCCGCCTGGTCTTCCTCGCCGTGGGTCACGAACAGGTTATGCACGCCACCAGCGTTCGCGGTGCTCGGCAGGCCCAGTTTGCGCCCGGCATACGTGCCCAGCACGTAGGAGACCAACTCACCGTTTTCGACGAACGGCTTAGCATAGGTCGCCAGGCCATCGCCGTCGAACGACGAACTGCCCATGGCCCGCATCAGGTGTGGACGCTCGTCGATGGTCAGCCACTGCGGAAACAGCTTCTGGCCAATCGCACCTTCGAGGAACGACGATTTGCGGTACAGGTTGCCGCCGGAAATCGCCCCCAGGAAACTGCCGAACAGACCGCCGGCCAGCTCCGCCGAAAACAGCACCGGCACTTCACAGGTCGGCACCGGGCGCGCGCCCAGGCGGCTCGCGGCACGTTGCGCGGCACGCCGGCCAATGCTGACCGGATCGGCCAGCAACTCGCCCTGACGGTTCACGTCGTACCAGTAATCGCGCTGCATCTGGCCGTTGGCTTCGGCGATCATCACGCAACTCAGGCTGTGACGCGTCGACGCATAACCGCCGATAAAACCATGGCTGTTGCCGTACACGCGGCAGCCCTGGTGGGTGCTCAAGGTGGTGCCGTCGGCATTCTTGATCCGCGGGTCGGCATCGAACGCCGCCGCTTCGCAGGTCAGCGCTTGTTCGATGGCTTGTTCCGGGGTGATGTCCCAGGCATGGAACAGGTCGAAATCCTGCAGATCCTTGGCCATCAACGCCTTGTCGGCCAGGCCCGAGCTTTCATCCTCGGACGTGTGCTTGGCAATCGCCAATGCGGCGGCCACCGTCTCGCGAATCGCTTCCGGCCCACTCGCCGAGGTGCTGGCCGAGCCTTTGCGCTGGCCGACGTACAAGGTGATACCAAACCCCTGGTCGCGGTTGAATTCGACGGTTTCGACTTCCCGCTGACGTACCGACGTCGACAGCCCCTGCTCCAGGGACACAGCCACCTCGCAGGCACTGGCCCCCTGGCGCTTGGCCTCGGCAAGGATCTGCTCGACTTGTTCCTGCAGTGCCGGTAACGCTTGCGGACCGACGCTTTGGGCTGCACTCATGGTTTTCTCCACTCAAATTCTGCTTTCGGTTAAGGCCATCGAGCGACCGGGCCGGACAAGCGGCCCCCGACTGGTTATCATGGCGGCGTTTCTTTGCGGACTGCCACCATGGTTGATTCTTACGACGACTCCCTCGATGGGGAGAAAAGCAAAACCCAGGTCAAACGCGAGCTGCATGCTCTGGTTGACCTCGGCGAGCGCCTTACAACGCTCAAGCCGGACTTGATTGCAAAACTGCCTCTGACCGACGAAATGCGCCGGGCTCTGGCGGATGCACCCAAGCACACCGCGAATATCGCGCGTAAACGGCACATCATGTTCATCGGCAAGCTGATGCGCGATCAGGACACTGACGCGATTCTGACCCTGCTCGATCAACTCGATGCCTCCACTCGCCAGTACAACGAACGCTTCCACAACCTGGAACGTTGGCGTGACCGCCTGATCTCGGGCGATGACGCGGTGCTGGAGAAATTCGTACTGGACTACCCGGACGCGGACCGCCAGCAACTGCGCTCCCTGATCCGTCAGGCCCAGCACGAACTGGCGCAAAACAAGGCGCCGGCCACCAGCCGTAAAATCTTCAAGTACATCCGTGAGCTGGACGAGACTCAACGCGGCCTGCGTTGATCCTCTTCCCCGGGTGGCGGTCTTCGCCACCCGAAGCTCCCGCTCTTACGACCCCGTGCCACCCACGGTGATCGCATCAATTTTCAAGGTTGGCTGACCCACGCCCACCGGCACCGACTGCCCATCCTTGCCGCACGTACCCACGCCGCTGTCCAGCGCCAGGTCGTTACCGACCATCGACACCTTGCTCATCGCTTCCGGCCCGTTGCCAATCAACGTCGCGCCTTTGACCGGCACGGTAATCTTGCCGTCTTCGATCAGGTACGCCTCGCTGGTGGAGAACACGAACTTGCCGCTGGTGATGTCCACCTGGCCGCCGCCGAGGTTGGCGCAGTAGATCCCGCGTTTGACCGAGGCGATGATTTCCGCCGGGTCACTTTCGCCAGCGAGCATGTAAGTGTTGGTCATGCGCGGCATCGGCAGGTGCGCGTAGGATTCGCGACGGCCGTTACCGGTACGCGCCACGCCCATCAGGCGGGCGTTGAGCTTGTCTTGCATGTAACCCTTGAGCACGCCGTTTTCGATCAGCGTGGTGCATTCGGTCGGCGTGCCTTCGTCATCGATGTTCAACGAGCCACGGCGACCGGCCAGGGTGCCGTCATCGACAATGGTACACAGCTTGGAGGCGACCATCTCGCCCATGCGCCCGCTGTAGGCCGAACTGCCCTTGCGGTTGAAGTCGCCTTCCAGGCCATGGCCCACGGCTTCGTGGAGCAGTACGCCGGACCAGCCCGAACCCAACACCACCGGCAAGGTGCCGGCCGGTGCGGGGATGGCTTCCAGGTTGACCAGCGCCTGGCGCAGCGCTTCACGGGCATAACCCATGGCGCGGTCCTCGGCGAGGAAATAACGGTAGTCGGTACGCCCGCCTCCGCCGTGCCCACCGCGCTCGCGGCGGCCGTTCTGTTCGACGATCACGCTGACGTTGAAACGCACCAGCGGCCGCACATCCGCCGCCAGGCCGCCGTCGGTGGAAGCCACCAGGATGCGTTCCCACACCCCGGCCATGCTCACCGTGACTTGCTGGATACGCGGGTCGAGGGCGCGGGTCGCGGCATCGATACGCTTGAGCAGATCGACTTTTTCTGCGCGGCTGATCACTTCCAGGGGGTTATCCGGCGCGTACAACTGGGCCACGTCCTGGGTGCTGAATGCCTGCACCGTACCGTTCTGGCCGGCGCGGGAAATCGAACGGGCAGCCCGGGCGGCCAGACCCAAGGCTTCCAGGGTAATCGCGTTGCTGTAGGCGAAACCGGTTTTCTCACCGGATTGCGCGCGCACGCCGACACCCTGGTCGAGGTTGAAACTGCCTTCCTTGACGATCCCGTCTTCCAAAGCCCACGACTCGGAAATCTGCCCCTGGAAATACAGGTCGGCCGCGTCGATGCCCGGCCCGGCCAGATCGCCCAGCACGGTTTGCAGGCTTTCGATGGTCACGCCACCGGGTGCCAGGAGGTGTTCGCTGACTGAGGACAACAACTCGCTCATAGGTTTGGCCTTAAATTCATCGTTCTGAAGCAGGCCGCTGCGCGCCCTGCGAGAAAAAGCGCCGGTGGTTGACCACCGGCATGCGCGCCCGTATCGACGCCTGTTCACTGCTGTCGCGTTCGGCCAGCAACACCGCTTCGCCTTGATCCTGTTGCGTCAGTACGCGCCCCCAGGGGTCGACAATCGCCGCGTGGCCATAAGTCTCCCGTGGCCCCGGATGCACCCCGCCCTGGGCGGCCGCCAGCAGATAGCACTGGGTCTCGATGGCCCGCGCGCGAATCAGCACATCCCAATGGGCGGCACCGGTGACCGCGGTGAAGGCCGAGGGCGCGGTAATCAGTTCAGCCCCCGCCGCGCGCAACTCGCTGTACAACTCCGGGAAGCGCAGGTCGTAACACACCGTCAGGCCCAAGCGGCCGACCGGCGTATCCGCCACCACAACGTTGCTCCCGAAAGCATAGTCATCGGACTCACGATAGCGACCGCGCGCGTCCGCCACGTCGACATCGAACAAATGCAGCTTGTCGTAGCGGGCGACGATCTCGCCATGCTCATCGATCAGCAACGAGCAGGCGTTGGCCTTGGCGTTCGGTTGATCCTTGGGCGGCAGCGGCAAAGTGCCAGCCACTATCCATAAGGTGAGGTCGCGGGCGGTCTGTTTCAACCATGGCAGGATCGGTCCTTCACCCAACGCCTCGGCGCGGCCGATGTCGGCCACATCGCGGCGGCCCATGGCGGCGAAGTTTTCCGGCAGCACCGCCAGCCGCGCACCCTTTGCCGCCGCTTGCTCCAGCAGGCGCCGGGCCTGGGCCAGGTTGGCCAGCACATCGCTCTGGCTGACCATTTGAATTACCGCAAAGGACATGGGCCGACACTCCATAAATGGCATGCAGCCATGCTACTCCACAGGCTCTCAGTTTGGTTTTTCAAATGGCTTGTCGAAGCTGATTTTCGGGTCTTTCCATGGCCCTTCGACTTTGTACTGCACGCTGGCAAACCGCGAAACCCGGTCGCCGATCAGCTTGTCGATCAGGAACAGCGCGCCGCCAATGGCCGGCGCGCCAACAATCAGCGCGGCGATCGGCAGGTTGTTGGTCACCGGCAATGTCACCAGCAGCTTGGCATCCACGCGATCAGCCACCAGGTCCAGGGTGCCATTAAGCTCCAGGTTGCTCGACGGCCCCGTCAGGGTGATCGGCTCGCGGGTCACAAACACCCCGTTGCTGGCCGCGAGCAAGCCTTTGACCCGGTCATAACTCAAGCCTTTGCCGAGCAGGTCGGAGAAGTCCAGGCGCAACCGACGGCCGATGGAATTGAAGTTAAGCAGGCCGAACACCCGCAGCGCCTGGGCGCCACCTTCCACTTCAACGAACTGGCCTTTGCGGAATGTTGCATCCAGGCTGCCGGAAAAACGCTTGGGCCCGACCCAGGCGGGGGAGCCCGGCCAACGACCGTCCACGTCCAGGTGGAAATCTTCACTGGTCACGGTAGGCGCAAAGCCCCAGCCCTTGAGGACATCGGCGATGTTCTTGCCATCCAGGCGCCCTTTGTACCAACTGCTACTGTCGCCCGGCGCGCCTTCCCAACCACCAGCGCCCTTGAGCAGCATGCCCTTGAGGCCCAGGTCCAGGTTGTTGAAGGCCAGGCCTTTGGCGGTCGGCCGGATCTTCAGCGACCACGCGCCGATCAGGTCCGGCCCCTGGAACAGTTGATCAATGCTGATGTCCAGCGCTGGAATATCCTTGGGATCGATGTCGGCCAATGGGTCCGGCGCATTTTCATCCGCCTGTACCGTCGGGTCCACCGCCGGCAGTTTCACGTACTGCAGGTTGACCGCGATGGGTGCGCCCTTGGCGTCCGACAGGTTGACCGTGCCCTTGGCCTGCTGGCTGTCGAACTGCAGGCCCCATGCCGAGGGTTTACGGTCAAGCTGGAGGTTGACCTGGTCGAACTGCTGCCCAAAACCAGTCAACTTGCCCACCTTGAAGTCGGCGCCGCTCAACAGCTGTTTCGCGCTGCCTCCCGGGTCGTTGCCCGCGTAGTGATCGATGAGTTTCTTCCACGGATCGATATCCAGTTCCGACAGCACACCGCGAATGCGCAGGCCCTTGCCACCGGGCAGCAGCGCATCGCCATCGCCGAGAAACAACTCGCCGCGGCCGTCGCTGAATTTATCCGGCGGCGCAGCAAAGGTGAAGTTCGCCAGGTCGCCGTAATCGAACCAGTAGCGGCGCTCGGCGCCCTGCAAGGTCATGCGGAACACGCTGTCACGACCCTGGCTGGCCGCCATGCCGAACGGCGCCGGCAGGTCCACTGCCACGCCTTTGAGGTTGGAGCTGACCCTCAACTGGCTGTCGGCACCGTCCAGATTGAGCTGCAACTGGTACGGAATATCACCGGACACCGGCAGCGGCTGGCTGATTTTCAACCAGTCCGTCAGACGCTTGACCGTGACCTGGCCTTTGGCGGTAACGCGGGTGCTGATACTGCCCGGCTTGCCATCCGCGAAGATCTGCGCGGTGATCGGCCGATCGAAGGCTTGCGCCGTGATGTTCTGCCCACTCAGGCCCTTGGCGCTGTCGAAGCGGAAATCCCCCTTGAGCTGGCTCAGGTCCAGAGGCGGCTCAGCCAATTGCAGGCGCGCCTTGTCGGTCTGGAAATCCACCACGATCTTCGGTTCGGTGCCCTTGGCCAGCGGGATATCCAGGTCCAGCTTGCCCTGTAGATCGCCCTCGCCTTTCCAACCGGCAAAGGTCGAAGCGGTGCCTATCGGCGCTTCCTGGAGGATTTTCACGCCATCACCCAGGCCACCGGCAAACTCACCGGTGAGCAGCAAGTGGCTGTCCTTGCCCGCGGGCGCGTGGGGGATATTGACGTAGATGTCCTTGACGCCGGTATCGAGCAGTTGGCCCTTGCTGGCCAGGATGCGGACACCGCTCTCCTCGACAAACACTTCGCCGTTGACCTTGCTCACATGGGGCCAACCCGGCTGGAACGCCAACTCAGCGTCATGCACCTTGAAAAACAGGCTGATATTGCGCGAAGCCGGCAACGCACCATGATTCAGCGAGCCTTGGTACTGGAAGAAGCCTTCATCGACCGCGCCTTTGAGAATCGCGGTACGCAACCATTCATCCAGCGCCGGGCTCAGCACCGCCGGCAGGTATTTAGGCGTGAAACGTCCATCGCCATCGACCATGCCGACCCGCAGGTCCATGTAGTCTTCCTGGCTATTGTCGAAATGCAGGCGAATCAGGAAGTCGGCGGCGACCTTGCCTTCCTCGCCCAGCACCTTGATATACGGCGCGATCAGGGTGAAACCTTGCTGATCGAGCTTCCAGGTCAGGCGCGCATTGGCCTGGATGTACTGCCAGGGCTTGGCGAAGATCGGGTCGAGGTGCAGGGAAAAGTCCTTGCTGTCCATGCGCAGCTCGCCCTGCCCCAGGTCGCCGCTGATGCTGCCGGAAACGTTACGTGCGGCAGGAGCGCCGAAGTAGGCGTCGAAGCCCACCCGCTCGAGGTTGGCGGCAAAGCTGACTTTCTGATCGGTCGTGTCCTGCGGACGAAAATCCACCAGCACATTGCGCAGCAGACCGGTGGCCTTGAGGTGTTCGATCGTCTTGGCGAAGCCTTCCGGCAACGGCGCCAAGGCATTGAGCAACGGGGTGATCGGGGTCAGGTCGAGGCGATCGGCCTGCAGGTTCCAGACTTCCTGCGCCTTTTCGGTGGCCAGGCGTTGCTGCAATTGCAGCCGCGATTCCCAACGGCTATCGCCGATGTTCATCGCCAACGAATCGAACAGCACCTTGAGGCCGCTCTCACTGCGTTGCAGGTAGGCGGTCAGGGCGAGGTTTTCAATGTGGACCGGCTTGCGGTCAGCATAGCTGCCCTTCACTTGCGGTGAGTTGAGGCGCACCACCGCGCTTTGCACGGTGCCTTTGGCCCAGGTCAGCCAGAATTCACCGCCAGCCTTGAACTGCGTGAGTTTCCACTGCCGGGTCAACCTGGCCGGAACCCATTTGGCCCAATCGCTCTGGGGCAGGCTCAGGTAGGCCTGGACCTCAGCGTCTTTCCAGGCACTGGCGCGGATCTGCGTGCGCAGGCTCAGGGCCAGGGGTTGGCCATCCGGCAGGGTCAGGCGGGCGTCCAGGCGTTGGCGGGTCGCGCCCGTTTGCAAGCTCAGGCCCACATACGTGAAGGTCAGCGGCGCCTGGTCGAACGGCTGCAACGTGACCTGGCTATCCAGCAACGACACGCGCTGGACACTCTGCATGCGCTTGAGCAACTGTTCCGGGTCCAGCGGCTGGTCGTCCTGCACCGGCAGGCCTTGCAGCGCCCAGTGGCCATCCTTGTCTTCCCTGGCGCTCAGTTGCAGGCCGCTGACTTCCAGGTGGGCAATACGCACGTCGCGCGCCATCAGGCTGGCCCAGATGTCCGGCACCACCTGCACCTGGTCCAGGCGCAAGGCATTGCTGCCCTCGCCCACCATCACGTCATGGGCCAGCAACACAGGGGCGAAACCGCTCCAGCGGCCTTCAAGGCGACCGATCTGCAGCGGCATATCCACCGCGGCCTGGGCCTTGGCTTCGATTTCTGCGCGGTATTCGGCGACCAGCGGGGTCAATTCACGCCCCAGGCTCACGTACAGCGCCGCCAATACCAGCAGCAGGGCGCACAGGCCCAGGCCCCAGCGGGTCAAAGCGGCAAAAAAGCGTGTCAGACGCTCCATGTCAAGCGACCCTCAGGCAGTAGTCGGACCGCAGATCCAGGTCTGTCGGGTTCAGGGAAAGCCAATGAATGAAAATCAGAGCAGCACCACGTCGTATTGTTCCTGGGAGTACATGGTTTCGACCTGAAAACGAATGGTGCGCCCGATAAACCCTTCCAGTTCAGCCACGTTACCGGACTCTTCATCCAGCAAGCGGTCGACCACTTTCTGGTTGGCAAGCACTCTATAACCTTCAGCCTGGTAGGCTCGTGCCTCTCGTAGGATTTCCCGGAAAATCTCGTAGCAAACCGTTTCAGGGGTCTTCAATTTACCGCGCCCCTGGCAACTGCTGCACGGCTCGCACAGCACTTGCTCGAGACTTTCGCGGGTGCGCTTGCGGGTCATCTGCACCAGGCCCAGCTCGGTGATGCCGATGATGTTGGTCTTGGCGTGATCACGTTCCAGCTGCTTCTCGAGGGTGCGCAGCACCTGACGCTGGTGTTCTTCATCTTCCATGTCGATGAAGTCGATGATGATGATCCCGCCCAGGTTGCGCAGGCGCAATTGGCGGGCAATCGCAGTGGCCGCTTCGAGGTTGGTCTTGAAGATGGTCTCTTCAAGGTTGCGGTGCCCCACGAACGCACCGGTGTTGACGTCGATGGTGGTCATGGCTTCGGCCGGGTCCACCACCAGGTAGCCACCGGACTTGAGCGGCACTTTGCGTTCGAGGGCTTTCTGGATTTCGTCTTCGACGCCATACAGGTCAAAGATCGGCCGCTCGCCAGGGTAATGCTCCAGGCGGTCAGCAATTTCCGGCATCAGTTCGGCAACAAATTGCGTGGTGCGCTGGAAGGTTTCCCGCGAGTCGATGCGAATTTTCTCGATCTTGGGGCTGACCAAATCACGCAAGGTGCGCAGGGCCAGGCCCAGGTCTTCATAGATCACGCTGGGGGCGCCGACGGTCTTGATCTGTGCGCCGATCTGGTCCCACAGGCGCCGCAGATAGCGGATATCCATGAGGATTTCATCGGCACCGGCGCCTTCGGCGGCGGTGCGCAGGATAAACCCACCCGCTTCCTTGATGCCCTCGGCGGCAACGCAGTCGCTGACCACTTTTTTCAGACGCTCGCGCTCGGCTTCGTCTTCAATCTTCAGGGAAATGCCGACATGGGCAGTGCGCGGCATGTACACCAGGTAGCGCGAAGGAATCGACAGTTGCGTGGTCAGCCGCGCACCTTTGGAGCCAATGGGGTCCTTGGTGACTTGCACCACCAGGCTCTGCCCTTCATGCACCAGGGCGCTGATGCTTTCCACCGCCGGGCCTTCACGCAGGGAAATTTCCGAGGCATGGATAAACGCGGCGCGGTCCAGGCCGATATCGACGAAGGCGGCCTGCATGCCGGGCAATACGCGCACGACCTTGCCTTTATAGATGTTGCCGACGATCCCGCGCTTCTGGGTGCGCTCGACGTGAACTTCCTGCAGAACACCGTTCTCTACCACCGCCACGCGCGATTCCATCGGCGTGATATTGATCAGAATCTCTTCACTCATGGCTGGGTCTCGTTCAGGCGTTTTCACAATAGTGGCCGATCGCTTAAGGCTGGGCGCTGGTGTACGGCGTTCAGCGCGCGGTAAGGTTTTGCCAACAGGGTATGCCGAATTGGCCAAGCAACTGCGCGGTTTCGCACACCGGCAAGCCGACCACGGCGGAATAACTGCCATTGAGCCCGGCCACGAACACCGAGCCCAGCCCCTGGATAGCATAACCCCCGGCCTTGTCCTGAGGTTCGCCACTGTGCCAGTAGCTTGTAGCCTCCTCGACAGAAATCCCACGAAAAAGTACGCGACTGCTTACACATCGGGTGTCACAGCGCTGACCGTCCGTGAGAGCAACTGCCGTCAGCACTTCATGTTCACGCCCTGCCAGCGCCAGCAACATGGCCAGGCCGTCGGCCTGATCCAGCGGTTTGCCAAGGATCTGGCCGTCGACGATCACCGCCGTGTCGGCGCCCAGCACACAGGCCCCGGAGATTTCCCCGAGGGCAGCGAAACCCGCCGCGGCCTTGGCGCGCGCCAGACGCTCGACGTAGGAAACAGGAGATTCGTTAGTAAGAGGCGTTTCATCAATCGCGGCGCTGACCACGGTGAACGGCACACCGATCTGGGTCAGCAGTTCACGCCGCCTTGGGGAGCCCGAGGCCAGATAAAGCGAATTCATTGCAGACTCTCCCTGTGGGGTTCGATAACCAGGCAGAGCCTCGCAATCCATTCAATTGATTTTATAGCGACGACATAACCCGCGCAGACCGAAACTGACCCACGGCCACAGCAACGCGCTGACCAGGGCCGGCAACACCAGTGCCAAGGTCGGCTGTCGGTTGCCGGTCAAGGCACTGAGCCACAGCTGCACCAACTGCGCCAGGCCGAAGATCACCAGGATCACCAGGCACTGTTGCCACATCGGGAACATGCGCAGGCGCTGCTGCAATGAGAGCACCAGGAAGGTGATCAAGGTCAGGATCAACGCGTTCTGCCCCAGCAAGGTGCCATAGAGCACATCTTCCGCCAAGCCCAGAAACATTGCCGTGACCATGCCCACTTGGTGCGGCAGGTTCAGCGACCAGAATGCCAGCAGCAGGGCCAGCCAGAGCGGACGCAGGATTTCCATGAACTGCGGCAGCGGCGAAACACTGAGCAGCAAGCCGAGAGCAAAGGTCAGCCAGACGATCCAGCCATTGTGAGAATGAGTACCGGCCATTATTCCTCCCTCTGCCGCGTGGTTGCCCGGGCGGCGGGCGTCGCGGGCGCAGGCGCGGCGGCCGGCGGTTTGGTCGCCGCCGGTTTCACCGGGCGAGCGCTGTGAGCGGCCGGCTTGGCTGGCGTGGCCACGGGCGCAGTCACCGCCGGCGCTGTTGCAGGCGGTGTGGCTGGCGCGGGTTTGGGTACGGTCGCCGGGATGATCGGCGCGGTGCCGTTGCGTTTGTCTTCCGCTTCCTGGGCCTGAGCGGCGTCGTTGGCGCGCTCTTCCGGGGTGCGGTTGTCGCTGAAGACCAGCAACAGGTAGCGGCTGCGGTTCAGCGCGGCCGTCGGCACGGCGCGGACAATCGCGAAAGGCTGGCCGGAGTCGTGGATCACTTCCTTGACCGTCGCCACCGGATAACCCGCCGGGAAGCGCTGACCCAGGCCGGAACTGACCAGCAGGTCGCCTTCCTTGATATCCGCGGTGTCGGCCACATGACGCAGTTCCAGCCGCTCCGGGTTACCCGTACCGCTGGCAATCGCGCGCAGGCCGTTGCGGTTGACCTGCACCGGAATGCTGTGGGTAGTGTCCGTCAGCAGCAATACCCGCGATGTGTAGGGCATCAACTCGACCACCTGCCCCATCAGGCCACGGGCATCGAGTACCGGCTGGCCAAGAACCACACCGTCGCGCTCACCCTTGTTGATGATGATGCGATGGGTAAAGGGGTTGGGGTCCATGCCGATCAACTCGGCGACTTCGACCTTCTCGTTGACCAGAGCGGAGGAGTTGAGCAACTCGCGCAGCCGAACGTTCTGCTCGGTGAGGGCCGCCAGCTTTTGCATGCGCCCCTGCAGCAGCAGGTTTTCAGTCTTGAGTTTTTCGTTCTCGGCGACCAGCTCGGTGCGGCTGCCGAATTGGCTGGCCACGCCCTGGTAGAGACGTTGCGGCAGGTCGGTGATCCAGTAAGTCTGCATCAACACCAGCGACATCTGGCTACGCACAGGCTTGAGCAGTGCAAAGCGAGCATCGACCACCATCAGCGCGACCGAAAGCACGACCAGCACCAATAAGCGCACGCCCAATGAGGGGCCTTTGGCGAAAAGCGGTTTAATAGGCCGCTCCTCCCAGGCAAATGTTCTCTCTATTCATACGGCATCTAACCGGCCTGGATGCAGATTGAAGAAGATAAACGCCAACAGGCAGCACTGCAAAGTGCTGCCTGCGGGCGAAACATGGGCTTACCAGCAATCACTTATTCGCTGGAGAGCAGGTCCATGGTGTGTTTATCCATCATTTCCAGTGCACGGCCACCGCCACGGGCGACGCAGGTCAGCGGGTCTTCGGCGACGATCACCGGCAGGCCGGTTTCCTGGGCCAGCAACTTATCGAGGTCGCGCAGCAAGGCGCCACCACCGGTCAGTACCAGGCCACGCTCGGCGATATCGGAAGCCAGCTCCGGCGGCGATTGCTCCAGCGCGCTCTTCACCGCCTGAACGATGGTGGCCAGGGACTCTTGCAGAGCCTCGAGCACTTCATTGGAGTTCAGGGTGAAGGCACGTGGCACGCCTTCGGCCAGGTTGCGACCGCGCACATCGACTTCGCGCACTTCGCCACCCGGATAAGCGGTGCCGATTTCCTGCTTGATACGCTCGGCAGTGGATTCGCCGATCAGGCTGCCGTAGTTGCGACGCACATAAGTGATGATCGCTTCGTCGAAGCGGTCGCCGCCCACACGGACGGATTCGGCATACACCACACCGTTCAGGGAAATCAGGGCGATTTCAGTGGTACCACCACCGATATCCACCACCATCGAACCGCGCGCTTCTTCAACCGGCAGGCCGGCACCGATCGCAGCAGCCATCGGCTCTTCGATCAGGAACACTTCACGGGCACCGGCACCAAGGGCCGATTCACGGATGGCACGACGCTCCACCTGGGTGGACTTGCACGGTACGCAGATCAGCACACGAGGGCTGGGCTGCAGAAAACTGTTTTCGTGAACCTTGTTGATGAAGTACTGCAACATCTTCTCGCAGACACTGAAGTCGGCGATCACGCCGTCTTTCATCGGACGAATGGCCGCGATATTGCCTGGTGTTCGGCCGAGCATGCGCTTGGCCTCGGTGCCGACGGCAACGACACTTTTCTGATTACCATGGGTCCGAATAGCCACAACCGATGGCTCATTCAGGACGATACCGCGCTCGCGCACGTAAATAAGGGTGTTGGCAGTGCCCAGGTCAATGGAAAGATCGCTGGAAAACATGCCACGCAGTTTCTTGAACATGGGGAAAGGACCCTAGGCAACGCGTGGGTAAAAAAGTGCGGCAAACTCTAACAACGACAGGGATTTTGGGCAAGGCGCCAATGTGCTAAATTGGCCGACTTTCTACGCACCAACCCCCACAATCGCGGCCATATGACCGTAGAAATGCGGTAGTGTTCCGACAATCTAACACACGGACGCCCTCCGTTCTGTTTTCCACTGGAGAATCCCATGGCGCTTGAACGCTCCGACGTGGAAAAAATCGCACATCTGGCCTCGCTTGGCCTGAATGATGCCGATCTTCCACAGACCACCGCAGCCCTGAACAGCATTCTCGGGCTGGTTGACCAAATGCAGGCCGTGAATACCGACGGCATCGAGCCCCTGGCTCACCCGCTGGAAGCCACCCAGCGCCTGCGTGCAGACGTCGTGACCGAAGTCAATCATCGCGAGGCCTACCAGTCCATCGCGCCAGCGGTCGAAAACGGCCTGTATCTGGTTCCGAAAGTCATCGACTAAAGGGAAAGAGCCTTTCATGCATCACATGACTCTGTCCGAGATCGCCCGCGGTCTCGCCGACAAAAAGTTTTCTTCCGAAGAGCTGACCAAGACCTTGCTGGCGCGTATCGCCGAGCTCGACCCCAAGGTCAACAGCTTCATCAGCATCACCGAGGAGCTGGCCTTGAGCCAGGCCAAGGCCGCCGACGCACGTCGCGCCAACGGTGAGAACGGCGCGCTGCTGGGCGCACCGATCGCCCACAAGGACTTGTTCTGCACCCAGGGCATTCGCACCAGCTGCGGCTCGAAGATGCTCGACAACTTCAAGGCGCCCTACGACGCCACCGTGGTGTCCAAGCTGGCCGCCGCCGGGGCCGTGACCCTGGGCAAGACCAACATGGACGAATTCGCCATGGGCTCGGCCAACGAGTCGAGCTACTACGGCGCGGTGAAAAACCCGTGGAACCTGGACTGCGTGCCAGGCGGCTCGTCCGGTGGTTCGGCGGCGGCGGTTGCCGCGCGCTTCCTGCCGGCGGCCACGGCCACCGACACCGGCGGCTCGATCCGCCAGCCCGCCGCGTTCACCAACCTCACCGGGCTGAAGCCGACCTACGGTCGCGTGTCCCGCTGGGGCATGATTGCCTACGCCTCCAGCCTTGATCAGGGCGGTACCCTGGCACGCACCGCCGAAGACTGCGCAATATTGTTACAAGGTATGGCGGGCTTCGACGCACAGGACTCCACCAGCGTCGACGAGCCGGTGCCAGACTACAGCGCCAGCCTCAATACCTCGCTCAAAGGCCTGCGCATCGGCGTACCGAACGAATATTTCAGCGCCGGCCTCGACCCGCGTATCGCCGAACTGGTCCACAACTGCGTCAAGGAGCTGGAAAAGCTCGGCGCCGTGATCAAGCCAATCAGCCTGCCGAACAACCAGCACGCGATTCCGGCGTACTACGTGATCGCGCCGGCCGAAGCGTCTTCCAACCTGTCGCGGTTCGACGGCGTGCGTTTCGGTTACCGCTGCGAAAACCCGAAAGACCTCAACGACCTGTACAAACGTTCCCGTGGCGAAGGCTTCGGTGCCGAAGTGCAGCGCCGGATCATGGTTGGTGCCTACGCCCTGTCGGCCGGTTACTACGACGCGTACTACCTCAAGGCGCAAAAAATCCGTCGCCTGATCAAGAACGACTTCATGGCGGCGTTCGAAGAAGTCGACGTGATCCTCGGCCCAACCACGCCGAACCCGGCCTGGAAGATCGGCGCCAAGACCGGCGACCCGATCGCCGAGTACCTGGAAGACCTGTACACCATCACCGCCAACCTCGCGGGCTTGCCGGGCTTGTCCATGCCCGCCGGTTTCGTCGATGGCCTGCCGGTCGGCGTGCAATTGCTTGCCCCGTACTTCCAGGAAGGCCGCCTGCTCAACGTGGCGCACCAGTACCAGTTGAACACCGACTGGCACACTCGCACCCCTACCGGCTTCTGAGGAGAACACTATGCAATGGGAAGTCGTGATCGGGCTGGAGATTCATACCCAGCTCGCCACCCAATCGAAGATTTTCTCCGGTAGCGCCACCACGTTCGGCGCAGAACCCAACACCCAGGCGAGCCTGGTAGACCTGGGCATGCCCGGTGTGTTGCCGGTGCTGAACCAGGAAGCAGTACGCATGGCGGTGATGTTCGGCCTGGCGATTGACGCCGAGATCGGCCAGCACAGCGTGTTCGCGCGCAAGAACTACTTCTACCCGGACCTGCCCAAGGGCTATCAGATCAGCCAGATGGAGCTGCCGATTGTCGGCAAAGGCTACCTGGATATCCCGCTGGAAGACGGCACCATCAAGCGTGTCGGCGTAACCCGCGCGCACCTGGAAGAAGACGCCGGCAAGAGCCTGCATGAAGAGTTCAACGGTGCCACCGGCATCGACCTGAACCGCGCCGGCACGCCGTTGCTGGAGATCGTGTCCGAGCCAGACATGCGCAGCGCCAAGGAAGCCGTGGCCTACGTCAAGACGATCCACGCGCTGGTGCGCTACCTGGGCATCTGCGACGGCAACATGGCCGAAGGCTCGCTGCGCTGCGACTGCAACGTGTCGGTCCGGCCAAAGGGCCAGGTCGAGTACGGCACTCGCTGCGAGATCAAGAACGTCAACTCGTTCCGTTTCATCGAGAAGGCGATCAACACCGAGGTGCGTCGCCAGATCGAACTGATCGAAGACGGCGGCAAGGTGATCCAGCAAACCCGCCTGTACGACCCGAACAAAGACGAAACCCGCGCCATGCGCAGCAAAGAGGAAGCCAACGACTACCGTTACTTCCCCGATCCGGACCTGTTGCCGGTGGTCATCGAGGACTCGTTCCTCAATGACGTGCGCGCCACCCTGCCGGAATTGCCGCCGCAGAAACGCGAGCGCTTCCAGGCGCAGTTCGGCCTGTCGGTCTACGACGCCAGCGTCCTGGCGTCGAGCCGTGAGCAAGCCGACTACTTCGAAAAAGTCGTGAGCATCGCCGGGGACGCCAAGCTGGCGGCCAACTGGGTGATGGTGGAATTGGGCAGCCTGCTGAACAAACAGGGCCTGGAAATCGACGAAGCACCGGTCTCGGCCGAGCAGTTGGGCGGCATGCTGCTGCGCATCAAAGACAACACCATCTCCGGCAAAATCGCCAAGACCGTGTTCGAAGCCATGGCCAGCGGTGAGGGCAGCAGCGACGAGATCATCGAGAAGCGCGGCCTCAAGCAAGTCACCGACAGCGGCGCCATCTCGGCGGTGCTCGATGAAATGCTCGCGGCCAACGCGGAGCAGGTCGAACAGTACCGCGCGGCAGACGAAGCCAAGCGCGGCAAGATGTTCGGCTTCTTTGTCGGCCAGGCCATGAAAGCCTCCAAGGGCAAGGCCAACCCGCAACAGGTGAACGAACTGCTGAAAAGCAAGCTCGAAGGCTGATCGCGATGAAAGGGCCGAGTGAGATTTCATGCTCGACTCGGACCTCCTGTGGGAGGGGGCTTGCTCCCGATAGCGGTGATTCAGTCAAAATATCAATGACTGACACTCCACTATCGGGAGCAAGCCCCCTCCCACATTTGATAAGGGGATACCTTGAATGAAGCGCTTACTTGGCCTTTTAGCCGTGTTCTCTTTGCTGGCCGGTTGCGCCAGCAGCCTCATCGACCCCAACGGCTACGACGAAACCGGCACCGCGTCTTACTACGGCGCCAAGCACCATGGCAAAAAAACCGCCAGCGGTGAACCTTTCAACCAGAACGCCCTGACCGCCGCCCATCGGCGCCTGCCTTTCGGCACGCAGGTCAAGGTGACCAATCTCAATACCGACAAATCCGTGGTGGTACGCATCAACGATCGCGGCCCGCACACCCGTGGGCGGCTGATCGATCTGTCGCGCCAGGCCGCCGCGCAACTGGGCATGCTGAGCAGCGGCACCGCACGGGTTCGTGTGCAAGCCCTGAGCAATTGACGACGGAGCCCTGGCCATTTTCGGATTAACCGCCCTCTCGCCCTGGAGCCTGATCGAATTGATCAGCGGCCTGGTGCTGCTGATCGTCGGCGCCGAAATCCTGGTGCGCGCCGCGGTGCGCCTGGCTGCCAGCCTCAAGGTCCGCCCGCTGATCATCGGCCTGACGATCGTCGCCTTCGGCAGCAGTGCGCCGCAGATGACCGTCAGCCTGCAAGCCACCCTCGCCGGCAATACCGACATTGCCGTGGGCAGCGTGATCGGCAGCAGCATTTTCAACATCCTCGTCACCCTGGGCCTGTCGGCGCTGATCATTCCGCTGCGGGTCTCGCGGCAACTGGTGCGCCTGGATATCCCGGTGATGATCCTCGCCGGCCTGCTGGTGTTTACCCTGGCGGCCAATGAAGAACTGACGCCACTCGACGGTTCGCTGCTGCTCGCGGCCCTGCTGGCCTACCTCGGCGTGCTGCACTACCAGACCCGCCATTCACGGCGCCCGCGCACGCTGGACACGGTGGCCAAGGCGCCCTGGTTGAGCAGCGTATTGCTGATGTTCGGCGGCTTGCTGGTGCTGGTGCTGGCCGGGCATTTGTTGCTGGGTGCGGCGGTGGATGTGGCGAGCGACCTGGGCCTGTCGGAACGCATCATCGGCTTGACGCTGATCGGCGTCGGCACTTCACTGCCGTGCCTGGCCACCTCGCTGATCGCGGCCCTGCGCGGTCAGCGGGATATCGCCGTGGGTAACGTGATCGGCAGCAACCTGTTCAACCTGCTGGGCGTACTGGGGCTGACCGCGCTGCTCGCGCCCTCGCCGCTGTCGGTGTCGCCCAATGCCCTGGATTTCGACCTGCCGGTGATGCTCGGCGTGGTGGTGTTGTGCCTGCCAGTGTTTTATACCGGCTACCGCGTGACCCGTGCCGAAGGCCTGGTGCTGCTGGGTTTGTACCTGGCGTATGGGCTGCATGTGATGGCATTCACCACCGGCATGCGCCTGGCCAACAAACTTGAACAACTGATGCTGTATTACGTCCTGCCAGTGCTGGTGGCTTTCCTGTTGTTCAGCACGCTGCGAGCCTGGCGCCGCCAACACAAGAGGGAATCGCAATGACCGATCAGAAAAAGCCCGGAGTTGAAATGCGTCGTCAGGTGATGGGCGATGCGTTCGTCGACCGCGCCCTGGGCAACGCCACCGAATTCACCCAGCCGCTGCAGGACTTCGTCAACGAACATGCCTGGGGCAGCGTGTGGAACCGCGAAGGCTTGCCGCTGAAGACGCGCAGCTTGATCACCCTCGCCGCCCTCACCGCGCTCAAGTGCCCGCAGGAACTCAAAGGCCATGTGCGCGGCGCGCTGAACAATGGCTGCACCGTCGAAGAAATCCGCGAAGCGCTGCTGCATTGCGCGGTGTATGCCGGTGTGCCGGCGGCGATCGAGGCGTTTCGCGCGGCGCAGGAAGTGATTGAGGCGTATCAGGCGGACAAGCAGTGATGGTCAGGTAGCTATCGCCGGCACAGCTCAGATCCACCCGCCCGCCTGCAACACAAAAATCCCGATATTCGTGGTCACCGCCGCCATCAAGGTGGTGATCACGATAATCGCCGCCGCCAGCTCATGATTCCCCTGCGCCGCCCTGGCCATCACAAAGCTCGCGGCCGCCGTCGGTGCGCCGAAGTACAGGAACAGAATCCCCAGTTCCGGCCCGCGAAACCCGAGCAACCACGCCCCCAGGGTGGCGACCACCGGCAGCCAGACCATCTTCATCAAGCTCGCGCTCAGCGCCATGTTGCCGCTCTTGCGCAACGCCGCCAGCGACAAGGTGCCGCCGATGCAGATCAGCGCCAACGGCAACGTCATGTCGGCCAGGTACTGCGCGGATTTTTCCAGCCAGCCCGGCAAGCCGATCTGGAAATAGGCGAACGGCGCGGCCACGATCACGCTGATGATCAGCGGGTTGGCCAGCACACTTTTGCAGATGCTCCACGGGTCGGACTTGATCACCGGGCTGTACACCGCCAGCACAATGGTCGACAGCGTGTTGTAGAACAGGATCACCAGCGCCGCGAGAATCGCGCCGAGGGAGATGCCGTAATCACCGTACATACTGGCCGCCAGCGCCAGGCCGATCACCCCGTTGTTGCCGCGAAACGCGCCCTGGGTGTAGATGCCCCGGTCTTCACGCTTGCAGCGCAAAATCGCCCAGCCCCAGGCCAGGGCAAAGCTCAACAGCGTGGCGACGGCGAAGTAGATCAGCAAACCCGGCTTGAGCGCCGAATGCAGGTCGGCATGCAGGATGCCGAGAAACAGCAGCGCCGGCATGGTGACGTTGAACACCAGGGACGATGCCGTGTGGATAAAGCTGTCGTTGATCCAGTTGATGCGCTTGAGCAGCACACCGAGGAACAACATGGCAAACACCGGCGCGGTGATGGTGAGGGTGGTGAGGAAGATAGCCAGCATGCCGGGGAGAACCTTGGTGGGCGTCGTTAGGGGGCTAATGATAAGCCATACGGCCCAATGGCGCCTGATAGACCGCTATCGGGGGCAAGCCCCCTCCCACATAGGGTCACCGCTATCGGGGGCAAGTCGAGTCGTCGCACCGCCCCTCCCACACTGAATCTGCGTCAGACACACAACGGATGAACACCGCAGACCCTATGTGGGAGGGGGCTTGCCCCCGATAACGGCGACTCGGTCTCAAGTAATCGGCGCCGGGTTGAACAACGTAATGTCGTTATGCAGCTTGTGCTGCTCCGCCCATGTCTGCTTCCTGCCGCTGGCTACATCCAGGTAGAAGTGGAACAACTCCCACCCCAACTCCTCAATGCTCGCACGCCCGGTGGCGATGCGCCCGGCGTCGATATCGATCAGGTCCGGCCAGCGCTGCGCCAGCTCCGTGCGGGTCGAGACCTTCACCACCGGCGCCATCGCCAGCCCGTAAGGCGTGCCGCGCCCGGTGGTGAACACATGCAGGTTCATCCCCGCCGCCAGTTGCAAGGTGCCGCACACGAAGTCGCTGGCCGGCGTGGCGCAAAAGATCAGGCCTTTGCCCTTGAAGCGTTCACCCGGGCCGAGCACGCCGTTGATCGCGCTGCTGCCGGACTTGACGATGGAGCCCAGGGACTTCTCGACAATGTTCGACAACCCGCCCTTCTTGTTCCCCGGCGTGGTATTGGCGCTGCGATCCGCCTCGCCCTTGGCCAGATAACGGTCGTACCAGTCCATTTCCCGTACCAGTTCCTCGGCGATTTCCTTGGTTTGCGCACGAGAAGTCAGCAGGTAGATGGCATCACGCACCTCAGTGACTTCGGAAAACATCACCGTCGCCCCCGCTCGTAGCAACAAGTCCGAAGCGAACCCCAGCGCCGGGTTGGCGGTGATGCCGGAAAACGCATCACTGCCGCCGCACTGCATGCCCAGGATCAGCTCGGACGCCGGCACGGTTTCCCGGCGGCGCTGGTCGAGCTTCTTCAGGTGCACCTCGGCCAGGGCCATGATCTGCTCGATCATCTCGCTAAACCCGTGGCTGGAATCCTGCAGGCGATACAGCCACGGCTCGCTCAAGTCGACGGAACTGTCGTTGTCATGCATCACCTGCCCGGCCTGCAATTTCTCGCAGCCCAGGCTGATCACCAGGGCTTCGCCCCCCAGGTTCGGGTTGCGCGCCAGGTTGCGCACGGTGCGGATCGGGATATACGCATCCGTCGCGGTGATCGCCACCCCGCAGCCGTAGCTGTGGGTCAGCGCCACCACGTCATCGACATGCGGGTACTTGGGCAGCAACTCGTCCTTGATGCGCTTGACCGCATGGTCCAGCACACCGGTGACGCACTGCACGGTGGTGGTGATGCCGAGGATATTGCGCGTGCCCACGGTGCCGTCCGCATTGCGATAGCCCTCGAAGGTAAAGCCTTCCAGCGGCGCCTGGGCCTCTGGCACCTCGGTGGACAGCGGCAAGCTGTCCAGCGGCGGCGCGGTGGGCATGCGCAGTTGATCTTCCTGCACCCAACTGCCGCGTGGAATCGGCGCCAGGGCGTAACCGATGGTTTGGCCGTAGCGAATGATCCGACCGCCTTCGGGGATATCTTCGAGGGTCACTTTGTGGCTTTGCGGAATGAAATCCACGGTCACCAGGCCGTCCGGGAACTCGGTCCCGGCCGGTACACCCTGGTCATTGACCACGATCACCACGTTGTCGCGCTCGTGCAAACGAATCGAGCGCGGCGAGTCGGCATGTTCAATCAACTGCATCACACGGCCCCTTCAGGAATGCGCTTGGGTAAGGTTGGTCAACTCAGGCCCTTGGCTTGGCGGCTCTTTGAGCACCACGCGTTTGATCGGGCCGACAATCACCAGGTAACTGAACACGGCCACCAGCGCGTTCGCGCCGACAAACACCAGGGCCCATTTGAACGAACCGGTGGTGCTGATGATGTAACCGATGACAATCGGCGTGGTGATCGACGCCAGGTTACCGAAGGTGTTGAACAGGCCGCCACTGAGCCCGGCGATCTGTTTCGGCGAGGTGTCGGACACCACCGCCCAACCCAGTGCGCCAACGCCTTTGCCGAAGAAGGCCAAAGCCATGAAACCCACCACCATCCACTCGATATCCACGTAGTTGCAGGCCACGATGCTGCTGGAGATCAGCAGGCCGCCAATGATCGGCGCCTTGCGGGCGAAGGTCAGGGAATGGCCTTTGCGCAGCAGGTAGTCGGAGATCACCCCGCCCAACACACCGCCGATAAACCCGCAGATCGCCGGCAACGAGGCAATGAACCCGGCCTTGAGAATGGTCATGCCGCGGTCCTGCACCAGGTACACCGGGAACCAGGTCAGGAAGAAGTAGGTGATGCCGTTGATGCAGTACTGGCCCAGGTACACGCCGAGCATCATGCGGTTGGTCAGCAACTGGCGGATGTAATCCCACTTTGGACCGTCGGTTTTCTTACCCTTGCCCTTGTCCTGGTCCATATCGACCATCGCACCGTTAGCCGCGATGTGATTGAACTCGGCTTCGTTGATCAGCGGATGCTGGCGCGGGCTGTGGATAACTTTCAGCCAGACCAGCGAGAACAGGACGCCGATCACGCCCATCACGATAAACACGTGCTGCCAGCCGAAGCTGTAGACGATCCAGCCCATCAGCGGCGCGAACAGCACCGTGGCGAAGTACTGCGCCGAGTTGAAGATCGCCGAGGCCGTGCCGCGTTCGGCAGTGGGGAACCAGGCGGCCACGATGCGCGCGTTACCCGGGAAGGATGGCGCTTCGGCCAGGCCCACCATAAAGCGCAGCATGAACAGCGCCACGACCGCCGTGGAGACACCGAACTCACCGACATAACCTTGCAATATGGTGAACAGTGACCAGGTGAAGATGCTCAGGGCATAGACTTTTTTCGAGCCGAACCGATCGAGCAGCCAGCCGCCGGGGATTTGCCCGGCCACGTAGGCCCAACCGAATGCAGAGAAGATGTAACCGAGGGTGACCGCGTCGATGCCGAGGTCTTTTTGCAGGCTGGAACCCGCAATTGCGATGGTGGCCCGGTCGGCATAGTTGATCGTGGTCACCAGGAACAGCATGAGCAGGATCAAATAGCGGACATGGGTCGGCTTGGTCGCTTGCATGTAGAAGTACTCCCACTAATTATTTTTTTTGCGGGTGATATTTATGTGTTGCTGGACGCCGCCCCTGTAGGAGCGAGCTTGCTCGCGAAAAACTCAAAGGCACCGCGTGCCCCCTGAATGCCTGCGTATTCGTTGAAATTTTTCGCGAGCAAGCTCGCTCCTACAGTGTTACGAACCGATGTAGCTGGTTTTCACCACGGTGTAGAACTCTTGCGCATAGCGACCTTGCTCACGCGAACCATAGGATGAACCTTTACGGCCACCGAACGGAACGTGATAATCCACGCCGGCAGTCGGCAGGTTGACCATCACCATCCCGGCCTGGGAGTGGCGCTTGAAGTGGTTGGCGTATTTCAGCGAGGTGGTGGCGATGCCCGCCGACAAACCGAACTCGGTGTCGTTGGCCATGGCCAGCGCCGCCTCGTAGTTCGCCACGCGCACCACGTTGGCCACCGGGCCGAAGATCTCTTCGCGGCTGATCCGCATGGCCGCCTCGCTGTCGGCGAACAGCGTCGGCGCCAGGTAGTAGCCTTCGGTGTCGCAGGTCACCAGGCCGCCACCGCTCACCAGCCGCGCACCTTCGCTCTGGCCAATGTCGATGTATTTCAAGTCCTGGTCCAACTGGGCCTGGGAGACGACCGGGCCGATGTCGGTGCCGCTTTTCAACGCGTGGCCGACCTTGATCGACTTCATGCGCTCGGCCATGGCCGCGACGAACTGATCGTGAATACCGGCGGTGACGATCAAGCGGCTGGAGGCGGTGCAACGCTGGCCGGTGGAATAGAACGCGCTCTGTACCGACAGCTCGACGGCTTGCTTGAGGTCGGCGTCATCGAGAATGATCTGCGGGTTCTTGCCGCCCATTTCCAACTGCACCTTGGCCTGGCGCGAGACACAGCTGACCGCGATCTGACGTCCGACGCCGACCGAACCGGTGAAGCTGATGCCGTCGACTTTCGGGCTGTTGACCAACACATCGCCCACTACCCGCCCGCTGCCCATCACCAGGTTGAACACACCGGCGGGGAAACCGGCGCGGGAGATGATTTCTGCCAGGGCCCAGGCACAGCCCGGCACCAGCTCCGCCGGCTTGATCACCACGCAGTTGCCGTAGGCCAGGGCCGGAGCGATTTTCCACGCGGGGATGGCAATCGGGAAGTTCCACGGGGTGATCAGGCCGACCACGCCGAGGGCTTCGCGGGTGACTTCGACATTGACGCCCGGTCGCACCGACGGCACGTAGTCGCCGGACAGGCGCAGGCACTCGCCGGCGAAGAACTTGAAGATATTACCGGCGCGGGTCACTTCGCCAATGGCTTCAGGCAGGGTCTTGCCCTCTTCCCGAGCCAGCAGCGTGCCGAGCTCTTCGCGTCGGGCGAGGATTTCGCTGCCGACTTTATCGAGTGCGTCGTGGCGAGCCTGGATACCGGACGTCGACCAGGCCGGGAACGCAGCGCGGGCGGCATCGATGGCAGCGTTGACCTGGACGACATCCGCCTTGGCATATTCGCCAATGACATCGGACAACTCCGACGGGTTGAGGTTGACGCAATAATCAGCGCCAGCCACCCATTGGCCGTTGATGTAGTTTTCAAAACGTTTGGCTTGGGACACGAATCTTCTCCTGACGCAAAAGGCCGCTGATTGCTCAGCGGCCTTATAGATAAGTTATTGCGGGCCTTGCTGGTCGATCAGCGCGGCCAGGGCTTCGTATTCTTCCGGCAGCAGATCGGTCAGTGGCGTGCGAACCGGGCCGGCGTCATAGCCGACGATTTTGGCGCCCGCCTTGACGATGCTCACCGCGTAGCCGGCCTTGCGGTTACGGATGTCCAGGTACGGCAGGAAGAAGTCATCAATGATCTTGCCGACGGTGGCGTGATCGTCGCGGGCGATGGCGTGATAGAAATCCATCGCGGTTTTCGGGATGAAGTTGAACACCGCCGAGGAATACACCGGCACGCCCAGGGCCTTGTAGGCAGCGGCGTAAACCTCTGCAGTCGGCAGGCCGCCCAGGTAGCTGAAACGGTCGCCCAGACGACGGCGGATCGACACCATCAATTCAATGTCACCCAGGCCGTCCTTGTAGCCGATCAGGTTCGGGCAACGTTCGGCCAGGCGCTCCAGCAAAGGCGCAGTCAGGCGGCAGACGTTGCGGTTGTATACCACCACGCCGATCTTGACCGACTTGCACACCGCTTCCACGTGGGCGGCAACCCCCTCCTGGCTGGCTTCGGTCAAATAGTGTGGGAGCAGCAGCAAGCCTTTGGCACCGAGGCGCTCGGCTTCCTGAGCGTATTCGATGGCCTGGCGGGTCGAACCGCCGACACCGGCGAGGATCGGCACGCTGGTGGCGCAGGTATCCACCGCGGTCTTCACAACCTGAGAATATTCGCTGGCCGCGAGGGAGAAAAACTCACCGGTGCCGCCGGCGGCGAACAGCGCAGTGGCGCCGTAGGGAGCCAGCCATTCCAGACGTTTGATATAGCCGGCCTGGTGAAAATCACCCTGGGCGTTGAAATCGGTCACGGGAAAAGACAGCAGACCGTGAGAGAGGATGGACTTCAGTTCTTGTGGATTCATTATTCGAACACCCTGGGCAAAGACTTTCTGGCGAAAGGTTGTTGTTGGTTTTGCTTATGTCATACGTCATCGTACAACTATAAAATATTTCGTCAACTGCAATTCATCGAACCGCCCGTTGAGAGAGAGCGCATTGACGTAGGAGTTTTTTCCTCTATGCTCGAATAACTGTATATACATACAGTAATAAAGGAAGATTCCTACGACATAGCAAGGAGCTAACATGTCCGGTCTTGAACTCGCAGCACCCGCAGCACCCGCAGCACCCGCAGCACCCGCAAAAAACCTACCCTCCCTGCGTTTCGAAGGCGGTGAACACACTGCCATCGGCGACGACACACTGTTGCGCTTCGCCAAAGACGCCCCGGCGATTGCCGCCCGACTCGTCGAGCTGCACCTGCCCAACGGCCTGGCGCTGACTTACGGGCAAGTGATTGCCCTGGGCGGTGACTTTTATGGCATCCCCGGCCAACCCATCAGCGATGGCGCCTCGCCTGCCGAACGCGTGCAACGCTTTAACGCCGCATTCAACTCACTGGCAGGACTGCCGGCGTCACGGGAGGAAGCACACAAGATCCTGGCGGTGATGCAAAAGGAGATCAACGCGGTCAACCAGGCGATCAAGGACGGCAAATCCGCCCACGACGCCTACGCCGTGCTCGGAGATACGTTGTCTGAAGAGTGGAACCGCATCACCGGCGGCGGCAGCGCGGTCTCGGCACTGTTCCCCCTGGGCCGTTACTTGAAGCTGGCGGCGGACAACGCCGACCACTTTGGCGAATGGGCGTTGTCGGCTTACCTGGCCGGGCATACGGCGGCGCTGCAACAAGCCGTCATCGCCCATCAAAGCGGCACCGACCAGGCGCTGGAGCTGGCCTACGCGATGAACAGTTTTGCCGATCACTTCTTGACCGATCTGTTTTCCGCCGGCCACCTGCGCGTGCCGCGCAAACAGCTGGCCGCCGTGGTGACGCCTGGGGAGCTGGGCTCGCTGATCAGCCGCTTCATGCACGATGAAGACAGCAAGTTCGGGCTCAAGGTGCGCAATGCAGTCGGTGACGAATGGCATGCCTACGGCGATAAACGCTATTTCGACGCCGGCGACGCGGCCAACCGGGCGCAGGTCAAACGCGCCGTGCAGTCGTCGGCCGATGAGGTCTTCGACGCGTTTATCAGCGGTGTTGCGCCCTCCCCGGCCACCTTCAAGGCGCCGCTGTATGTGCCGGACCTGAATGCAGCACAGAACCCGGCGAATAACTTTTCGCCGCTGTTCAAGATGGAAGGCGACAAGGTGCTGCGACGCAAGGACGTGAATGACCTGAACGACAAACACTGGACTGCTGATTGGTGGGGGTGGAGTACGTACTTGCTGCTGAAGGACTACACACCCAATACGCCGGCTTGAGCCGTACCGTTTGTCGTGACTGTGATTTCTAACAGTTACGCCGATTTTCAACGAGGGCGATAACCCCGCATAGGAGCCAGGCTCTCTGGCTTCTGTGCAAAGGAGCACTCAATCATGGCCATTAAAGCCCCGAGCCTTGTCGGCGGCGACGCTTCTTGCCCGGCTCAAGTGAGCCTGGCAAGCGGCGCACGCATAGAGTTTTCCATCCCCGAGCCCAATGAGGTTTCCGCAAGCGCCCAGGTATCTATCATCGTAGGACCGGACCCCGAGTCCCCGGAAGCCGAAGGGCAGGAAAAGAACGCCGGACAGTACGACCCCAACAAGGAAGATTACGTGAAGGAGTCGAATCTCAAGCTCGATATCGCTGCCGATGACTTGAAGACATTCGTCAACCAAACGGTGCAGGTGCGATACGCGATAAACAGCGAATCGGGAAGGTTCTATTCTGAGCCGTTGATGATAACGGTCTCGCAGTGACACAGCGCTTATCCGCACTCCATCGCTCTCGTCGCAGGCACCAGACCTGCCCTGGGGACGTATCTGGACCGATATTCACGGCCGTTTGCGCATGCAGATAAAGCAACACTCCACCCTCCAACACTGGCGTGTGAAGACCATGAAATACGAGCTCAATATGCCGGACGGCAAAAAAAAGCAGATCACCTTTGATGGCGTGATTTACAAAGGAGATATTCTCGAATTTGAAGGTGCCGCTACCCAATACGAGGTAGTTAAACGATTCCTCACCGTCCCGTTCGATCTTAACGAGCCCATCACTGATGTGGCACTTGAGGTCGTGACCTACCCTTAACCCCGCTGCGCCTCTGCTTCTTCGTGAGCATGGCGCAGCCGCTCGCGACTGTTGGTCAAATGCAAGCGCATCGCCGCCCGCGCCGCGTCCGAATCCTGGCGCGCGATCGCTTCGTAGATTTCTTCGTGCTCGCGGCTCAAGCGCTTCATGTAGTGCTGCTGGTCATCCTGGGCCAGGCGTGCCGAGTTCAGGCGGGTACGCGGAATGATGCTGGTGCCCAGGTGCGTCATGATGTCGGTGAAGTAACGGTTGCCGGTGGACAGGGCAATCTGCAGGTGGAACTGGAAGTCCGACGCCACCGCATCGCCAGCATGGGCGGCGCTTTCATTCAAGGCGTCGAGGGCGGCACGCATGCCGGCCAGTTGTTCGTCGCTGCGGCGCAGCGCGGCCAGGCCCGCGGATTCCACTTCCAGGCTGATACGCAGCTCCAGGATCGCCAGCACATCGCGCAGGGTCACGATGGTGGCCGGGTCAATGCGGAAGCCGCTGGGGCTTGGCGTATCCAAGACAAAGGTGCCGATACCGTGACGGGTTTCCACTTGCCCCGCCGCCTGCAAGCGTGAGATGGCTTCACGCACCACCGTGCGGCTGACGCCATGGGCGTCCATGATCGCCGATTCGGTAGGGAGTTTGTCGCCACGCTTGAGTTGGCCGTCGCGGATCTGCTCGGACAACACCGTGACCAATTCCTGGGCAAGGCTGCGGCGCTTGCGGGGAAGACGAGGGGCGGTGTTGGTGTTTTCCATGTTGGGTCATCTTTCTTGGTGAACTGAACAGGCATCATAGCCCATGGCGGTTGTACGATCACCGTTCCAGGCATGACTTTCATCTACAACGGCCAGGCAAAAAAATGCCCCGGCAACCGCCGAGGCATTTTTCAGCCGCGCCCGAAGGCAAAAGCCGCTTACTTCACCACTTTCAGACTCGGCCGGCCGCTTGGACGCGGTGGCTCGGTATCCGGTGGCGGCACATCATCGCCATCTTCCCCGTCGATCGCTTCGTCATCCTCGAAAGGCGACTCCAGATCGAACACCATGCCTTGGCCATTTTCCCGGGCGTAGATCCCGAGGATGGCGCCAATCGGCACGTACAGCGTATGCGGCACACCGCCGAAACGCCCTTCGAAGCTGACTGCCTCGTTGTCCATGTGCAGGTGGCGCACTGCGCTGGGCGATACGTTCAGCACAATCTGCCCGTCGCTGGCAAAACCCTGCGGAACCTGAACCGCAGGAAACTCAGAATTGACCAGCATGTGCGGGGTGCAATCGTTGTCCACAATCCACTCATAGAGCGCGCGAACCAGGTAGGGTCGACTGGAGTTCATCAACGGCTCCTTAAGCCTTAGCGCATATCGCGTTCGACACCAGACAGACTCGCCTGGAAAGCCTCACGCGCAAACTGGCGCTCCATGTAATCAAGCAGCGGCTTGGCCGGCCGCGGCAGTTCAATGCCCATAATCGGCAAGCGCCAGAGTATGGGTAATAGGCAGCAATCCACCAGGCTTTGTTCCTCACTGAGGAAAAAAGGCTTGTCGGCGAACAATGGCGAAACGCCCGTCAGGCTCTCGCGCAATTCCTTGCGCGCCACGACACGGGCCGCCTCTTTGCTGCGCGAATCCAGAATCAAATCCACCAGCCCGCACCAGTCGCGCTGAATCCGATGGATCAGCAGGCGGCTGTTGGCACGCGCCACCGGGTACACCGGCAGCAAAGGCGGATGCGGGTAACGCTCATCCAGATATTCCATCACCACGGTTGACTCCCACAACGCCAGGTCACGATCGACCAGGGTGGGCAAGCTGCCGTAAGGGTTCACTTCGATCAGCTTCGGCGGGTGACGACCCACCTCCACACTGATGATCTCGGCGCTGACACCCTTCTCTGCGAGCACGATGCGTACTCGGTGGGAATAGTGGTCGGCGGGGTCGGAGTAACAGGCCAACCGATTGGTCACGCCCATGGCGGTCCTCCTCGCTTGTTGAAATTATCGAAAGCTCAAAAACGAGCGCGCCCAGAGAGCATCTCAGTAGTACCTGATGACCAGGTCGCTACGGGTTAGAGATGCCGCTGGGCGCGCAAGATTAACAGCAATTGCTTACGGTTGGATCAATGCACATCCTTCCAGTATTCGCGCTTGAGCAGATAAGCGAATACGAAGAAGAAAGCCAGGTACAGCAAGACATACGTACCAATGCGCTGGTGCTGCAGTTTGACCGGGTTGGCCGAGTAGGCCAGGAAGGTCACGAGATTCTTGACCTTCTCGTCGAACTGCTCTTCGTTCAGCGCGCCGGACTTGGGCACGATGGTCAGTTGATCGCACGCTTCATGTGTCAGCGGCGTGCCGGTCAACGGGTCAAATTGCTTCTTGCCGCCCTCGACTACCTGAACCTGCTTGCATCCTATCACTTGGCGACCCTGCAGGCCGACCAGAACGTTAGGCATACCGACGTTCGGGAACACCACGTTGTTCACGCCCCATGGACGCGCAGGGTCTTCGTAGAAGGATTTCAGGTAGCCGTAGAGCCAATCGGTACCGCGAACCCGCGCCACCAAAGTCAGGTCGGGCGGCGCAGCGCCGAACCAGTTCTTGGCGTCCGCTGGCTGCATGCCGATATTCATGTGGTCGCCAATCTTGGCGCCGGTGAACACCAGCTTGTCGAGCATCACCTCGTGCGGGATGCCCAGGTCATCGGCAACACGCTCGTAACGCTGGAACTTGGCGCTGTGGCAACCCATGCAATAGTTGGCGAACGTGCGTGCGCCGTCCTGCATGGCCGCTTTATCAGACACGTCGATAGCGACTTTTTCCAACTCAGGACCTTGCTCGGCAGCGAAGGACAGTAGCGGCAGCGCCGCAAGCATCAATGCAACGAATAATTTTTTCATCAGCCAGTCACCCTTTCCGGAACCGGTTTGGTCTTCTCTAGCCGGGTATAGAACGGCATCAGAATGAAGTAGGCGAAGTACAGGAAGGTGCAAACCTGCGACAGCAACGTGCGCTCAGGGGTTGGCGCCAGGACGCCCAGCACACCCAGGATCACGAACGCAATGCAGAACACCCACAGCCAGATCTTGCTCAGCCAGCCCTTGTAGCGCATGGACTTGACCGGGCTTCGGTCGAGCCAAGGCAGCACGAACAGCACCGCGATGGCCGCACCCATGGCGATTACGCCCATGAGCTTGTCGGGGATCGCCCGCAAGATCGCGTAGAACGGCGTGAAGTACCAGACCGGGGCAATATGCACAGGTGTCTTGAAAGCGTTGGCCTGTTCGAAGTTAGGTTTTTCCAGGAAATAACCCCCCATCTCCGGGAAAAAGAACACGATCGAGCAGAACACGAACAGGAACACGACGACACCGACAATGTCTTTCACGGTGTAGTACGGGTGGAACGGGATGCCATCCAGCGGGATGCCGTTCTCGTCCTTGTGCTTCTTGATGTCCACACCGTCGGGGTTGTTGGAACCCACTTCGTGCAGCGCCAGGATGTGCAGCACCACCAGGCCGAGAATCACGATCGGCAAGGCCACTACGTGCAAGGCGAAGAAGCGGTTCAGGGTGATGCCCGAGATCAGGTAGTCACCACGGATCCACTGCGTCAGGTCGTTGCCGATCACCGGGATCGCACCGAACAGCGAGATGATCACCTGGGCGCCCCAGTACGACATCTGGCCCCACGGCAGCAGGTAGCCCATGAAGGCTTCAGCCATCAGCGCCAGGTAGATCAGCATGCCGAACACCCACACCAGCTCACGAGGCTTCTGGTACGAACCGTAGAGCAAACCACGGAACATATGCAGGTAGACCACGATGAAGAACGCCGAGGCGCCGGTGGAGTGCAACAGGCGCAGGATCGAGCCGTACTCGACGTCACGCATGATGTATTCGACGGAAGCGAATGCCTCCTCCGCCGAAGGGGTGTAGCTCATGGTCAGCCAGACGCCGGTGACGATCTGGTTGACCAGCACCAGCAGTGCCAGGGAGCCGAAGAAGTAGAAGAAGTTGAAGTTTTTTGGCGCGTAATACTTGCTGAGATGGTCTTCCCACATTTTGGTGGCGGGGAAGCGCGCATCCACCCAATCCATGAACTTACTCATCACGCGTTCTCCTTGTCGAGGCCAATGACAATGATGTCGTTAGATTCGTAGTTATGCGGAGGCACGGGTAGGTTCAGTGGAGCAGGTTGCGACTTGTAGACGCGTCCGGCCAGGTCGTAGTGCGAACCGTGGCAGGGGCAGAAATAGCCGCCGACCCAATCTTTGCCCAGGTCGACCGGCGCCACTTCAGGGCGGAAAGTAGGTGAGCATCCCAGGTGGGTACACAGCCCGACCAGCAGCAGAATCTCTGGCTTGATCGAACGTGCTTCGTTTTTGGCGTAGGCGGGTTGGTCGGAAAACTCAGATTTGGGGTCAGACAACTGGCCTTCGATCTTTTTCAGATTTCCCAGGATTTCCTCCGTTCGACGAACAATGAAGACCGGCTGACCGCGCCACTCAGCAATCATCTGCTGGCCTGGCTCGATCTTGCTGATATTCACCTTCACCGGTGCACCTGCGGCTTTCGCCTTGGCACTGGGAAACCATGACCCCACGAACGGGACCGCAGCCCCCACCGCTCCTGCAGCACCCACCACGGATGTGGCTGCTACCAAGAAGCGACGCCGGCCTGCATTCACGCCGTCATTGCTCATTCAGTCCTCTCCCATCAGCTTTTTGGCCTGTTAAATCAGGCGTCTACTAAGTATTAAATCTGAACTTATAAAAATTTTGCCGAATGGTAATGAAAAGCCCCACCCCTGACAAGGGAATTACCCGGAGCTCCAGCTCCAAGCCTTGTAGTATAGGGGGTCTACGGCTGTGGCAAGTTGTCACGCCGAAATTTATGCATAAATAGCAGGCAATAAAAAACGCCCAGCTCCGTAAGGAGGCTGGGCGTTTTTGTGCAACGTAAAGCGAATTAACGCTTCGAGTACTGCGGACGCTTACGCGCTTTACGCAGACCGACTTTCTTACGTTCAACTTCACGAGCATCACGAGTCACGAAGCCAGCTTTGCGCAGAGCGCCACGCAGGGTTTCGTCGTACTGCATCAGAGCGCGAGTGATACCGTGGCGGATTGCGCCAGCTTGACCACTTACACCGCCACCGATAACGGTGACGTAGATGTCGAACTTTTCAACAGTCTCGGTCAATTCCAGCGGCTGACGAACTACCATGCGGGCAGTTTCGCGGCCGAAGAAGTTGTCCAGAGTGCGGTTGTTGATCGAGATGTTACCAGTGCCCGGACGCAGGAAAACGCGTGCGGTTGCGGTTTTGCGACGGCCAGTGCCGTAATTTTGAGTCGCCGACATAATGAACTATTCCGTTAAAACTTCAGTTCTTGGGGCTGCTGAGCAGCATGAGGGTGAGCAGCGCCCGCATAGACTTTCAGCTTGCGAAACATATCGCGACCCAGTGGGCCCTTCGGCAGCATGCCTTTAACCGCGATTTCAATCGGGGCCTCAGGCTTCTTGGCGATCAGACCTTCGAAATTGGAAGACTTGATGCCGCCTGGGAAACCGGAGTGACGGTAGTACATTTTGTCTTGCGCTTTGTTGCCGGTAACACGTACCTGCTCAGCGTTGATGATCACGATGTAGTCACCGGTGTCAACGTGAGGGGTGTATTCAGGCTTGTGCTTGCCACGCAGACGGCTGGCGACTTCAGTGGCCAGACGACCCAGAGTCTGACCAGCGGCGTCGACGACAAACCAGTCGCGCTGAACTGTTTCCGGTTTTGCAGTAAAAGTTGTCATTCTTTAATAGCCTCAGGGGCCGCCCTGTAAATTAGACGGCGGATCTTACTGAATAGTGCGTACTTTGACAAGTCAAAGGCAGCCGGATACAGACGCTATCGGGGGCTCGGGTCGGCGCGTCCGTTCAACGGCAAGATTCTTCGGCAGGCGGCGCATCACTTCCACTGCAGAAAGAGGTGGGCAATTATGCAGATTGCGAAAAAAAATTCAACCTGCTTTTATGATTGTTTTCCCCGAAGGAGCACCCGATGGATTATCGACAGCTGGGCCGTACCGATCTGCACGTAAGCGCGATAGCCTTGGGCACCATGACCTGGGGCGAGCAGAACAGCGAGGCAGAGGCCTTCGCGCAGATCGAACGGGCCAAGGCCGCGGGGATCAACTTCCTCGACACGGCGGAAATGTACCCGGTGCCGCCCAAGGCCGACACCTATGCCACCACCGAGCGCTACATCGGGAATTACTTCAAAAGCCGCGGCGACCGCGCCGACTGGATTCTCGCCAGCAAGATCGCCGGCCCCGGCAACACCATCGACTATATCCGCGGCGGCCACCTGCGCCACAACCGCCAGCACATCGTCGAAGCCCTGGATGCGAGCCTCAAGCGCCTGCAGACCGACTGGATCGACCTCTACCAGTTGCACTGGCCGGAGCGCAGCACCAACTTCTTCGGCCAGCTGGGCTACAAGCACAAGGACGAAGACGACCTGACGCCGCTGGAGGAAACCCTCGAAGCGCTGGACGCGCAGGTGAAGGCCGGCAAGATCCGCCACATCGGTCTGTCCAACGAAACGCCGTGGGGCACCATGAAGTTCCTCGCCCTGGCCGAAGCCCGCGGCTGGACCCGCGCGGTGTCGATCCAGAACCCCTACAACCTGCTCAACCGCAGCTTTGAAGTGGGCCTGGCGGAAATCGCCATTCGCGAACAGTGCGGTCTGCTGGCTTATTCGCCCCTGGCATTCGGCATGCTCAGCGGCAAATACGAAGGCGGTGCGCGCCCGGCAAAAGCCCGCCTGACCGAATACAGCCGCTTCAGCCGCTATTTCAACCCGCAGTCGGAAGCAGCGTGCAGCCGTTATGTGGCCCTGGCCCGCGAACACGGCCTGGACCCGGCGCAGATGGCGTTGGCGTTCGTCACGCAGCAGCCGTTCGTGACCAGCAACATCATTGGTGCGACGAGCCTGGAGCAACTGGACAGCAACCTTGCCAGCGCTGACCTGAAACTGTCGAAAGAGGTGCTGGAGGGGATTGAGGCGATTCAGAAGGATCATCCTAATCCAGCACCTTGATTGATCTCTAGACCGCTATCGGGGGCAAGCTCCCTCCCACACTTAGCCGTGTGAACCCAGTAAAACGTGGGAGGGGGCTTGCCCCCGATGAGGCCCTCAGCCACACCATCGAAATCAAAGCGCCCGCGCAATAATCTCCTTCATGATCTCATTGGTCCCCGCATAAATCCGCTGCACCCGCGCATCCGCCCAGGCGCGGGCGATCGGGTATTCCCACATGAAGCCGTAGCCGCCGTGCAATTGCACACACTCGTCGAGCACCTTGCATTGCAGGTCCGTGGCCCAGTACTTGGCCATCGCGGCGGTGGGCACGTCGAGCTTGCCCTCCAGGTGCAACGCCAGGCACTTATCGACGAACACGCGGCCGATCTGGATCTCGGTGGCCATCTCCGCCAGTTTGAAGCGGGTGTTCTGGAAGTCGGCAATCGCCTTGCCGAAGGCCTTGCGCTCACGGGTGTAGTCGAGGGTCCATTGCAGCGCCGCTTCGGCTGACGCCAGCGCGCCAATCGCCACGGTCAAGCGCTCCTGGGGCAGCTCCTGCATCAAGTAGGCGAAGCCCATGCCTGCCTGGCCCAGCAGGTTTTCCTTGGGCACACGGACATCCTGGAAGAACAGCTCCGAGGTGTCCTGGGCCTTCATGCCGACCTTCTCCAGGCGCTTGCCCTTGTCGAAGCCCGGCGTAGCGGCCTCCACCAGGAACAGGCTGGTGCCCTTGGCGCCGGCCTTGGGGTCGGTCTTGGCGACCACGATCACCAGATCGGCGAGAAAGCCGTTGGTGATGAAGGTCTTGGAGCCGTTGATCACATACTCATCGCCGTCCAGCACCGCCGTGGTCTTGACCCCTTGCAGGTCGGACCCGGCGCCCGGCTCGGTCATGGCGATGGCCGTGACCTTCTCGCCGGAGATCAATTGGGGCAGGTATTGGTGCTTCAGCGCTTCACTGCCGTAATGCAGGATATACGGCGCGACAATGTCCGAATGCAGGGAGAAGCCGATGCCGGTCAGGCCCAGGCGGCTGATCTCTTCGATCACCACCGCGCTGTAGAGAAAGTCCGCGCCCAGGCCGCCGTACTCCTCCGGCAGATGGGAACACAACATCCCCGCCTCGCCGGCCTTGTTCCACAGCGCACGGTCGATATAGCCCTGCTTCTCCCATTGCGCATGGAACGGCGCAGCGTCTTTTTCAAGGAAGGTACGCACGCTCTGGCGGAAGAGTTCGTGTTCCGGGCTGAACAACGTTCTGGGGATCATGAGGTCACCTGCGTGGATTGTCGGACAAAGACGAACCACAGAGCCTATGCCGCGAAGGCGTCACAGGACACTGGACACATGCGACAAAAAATAAGACGATCCAGCCGTCTGGTGACCACTTTCCCCTATAAGAATAAATGAAATTATGTCTAACCAAATCTCCACGCCCTTGCGGCGCGTCAGCATTTTGGCCATTGATCGGGTGTTCGCTTCCACCCTCATGCAAGCCAAGGATTTCTTCCACCTCGCCAGCCTGCGTTACGGCAAACAACAAGGCCTGGGCCTGACTCCCGCGTTCGAAACGCGCCTGGTCAGCCCCGACGGGCAATCGGTGCGCAGCTTCAGTGATGTAATCATGCCGGTGGACGGCGGCCTGGAAGACGCCGACATCATCGTGTTGCCGGCCTTCTGGGATGACTTCGATACCCTGAGTACACGCTACCCGCAAGTGCTGCCGTGGCTGCGCGAACAGCACGCCCGCGGCGCAGTGCTCTGCGGCGAAGCGACCGGGGTGTTCTGGCTGGCCGAAGCCGGGCTGCTCGATGGCAAGGAGGCGACCACCTACTGGCGTTTCTTCACTGCCTTCAGCGAGCGCTTCCCCAAGGTCCAGCTCAACCAGGACAAGCACCTGACCGACGCCGACAACCTGTACTGCGCCGGCGGCACCACCTCGGCCTGCGACCTCTATATCTATCTGATCGAACGCTTCTGCGGCGCCAACATCGCCCAGGCCGTGGCCCGCGATATTCTTTACGAAGTGCAGCGCAACTATTCGCCGGGACGGATCGGTTTCGGCGGGCAGAAGCTGCACCAGGATGTGATCATCCTGCAGATCCAGCACTGGCTCGAAGAGCATTTCGCCGACAAGTTCCGCTTCGAGGACGTGGCCCGGGAGCACGGCATGAGCATCCGCAACTTCATGCGCCGCTTCCAGACCGCCACCGGCGACAAGCCGCTGCATTACCTGCAACGCTTGCGCATCGAGACGGCGAAAGGGCTGCTCTCGGGCAGCCGCAAGAGCATCAAGACCATCAGTTATGAGGTGGGCTACGACGATGCGAGCTTCTTTGCGCGGCTGTTCAGGCAGCACACCGAGCTGTCACCGAACCAGTACCGCCAGCAGTTCCAGCAAGCCGCGTAATCAGGGCTGTACAGAGACAAAATGTGGGAGGGGGCTTGCTCCCGATAGCGGTGTATCAGTCAGTACATCTGGCACTGATACACCGCTATCGGGGCAAGCCCCCTCCCACACTTTTTACTGTGTCGTGCTTAGGGTTTGTGCGCCCGCGACAGGAACTCGTGGGATTGCATCTCCAGCAGGCGGCTCAGGGTGCGCTGGAATTCGAAGTTCAAGCGACCGCCGGTGTAGAGGTCCTTGAGCTCGACTTCCGCCGAGATGATCAACTTGACGTTGCGGTCGTAGAACTCGTCGACCATGTTGATAAAGCGGCGCGCGATGTCGTCGGTGCTGACGCTCATCTGCTCCACGCCACTGAGGATCACGGCGTGGAAGATCTTGCCCAGTTCGATGTAGTCGTTCTGGCTGCGCGGGCCGTCGCACAGTTCGCGGAAGTCGAACCAGGCCACGTCATCGCAGGTACGCAGCGCGATGATTTGGCGGTTTTCGATGATCAACTTGTCGTTTTCCACCGCATGGGTGCATTCCGGCGTGAGGGCGCGGAAGCTTTTGCGCAGGCTATCTTGCGCCGCGTCGTTGAGCGGAAAGTGGAACAACTCCGCTTGCTCCAGGTGCCGCAGGCGGTAATCGACACCGCTGTCGACGTTGACGATCTCGGTGTTCTGCTTGATCAGCGCAATGGCCGGCAGGAAGCGCGCGCGTTGCAGGCCGTCCTTGTACAGGCCATCGGGCACGATGTTCGAGGTGGCGACCAGGGTCACGCCGTTCTTGAACAGCTCTTCCATCAGGGTGCCAAGGATCATGGCGTCGGTGATGTCGGAGACGAAGAACTCATCGAAGCAGATCACCCGCGCCTCTGCGGAGAACCGCTTGGCGATGATGGTCAACGGGTTTTTCTCGCCCGGCAGGGTTTTCATCTCTTCATGGACGCGCTTCATGAAGCGGTGGAAGTGCGTGCGGACCTTTTCCTTGAACGGCAGCGCTTCGAAGAAGGTGTCCACCAGGTAGGTCTTGCCGCGACCCACGCCGCCCCAGAAGTACAGGCCCTTGACCGGCGTGCGGTCTTTCTTGCCAAACAGCTTGCCGAGCATCCCTGGCTTACTCTGCGAGGCCGCGACCAGGTCTTCGTACAGACGCTGCAAATGACGCACCGCCGTTTCCTGGGCCGCGTCATGGAAGAATTCAGGGCGTTTCAGATCAGCTTGATATCGTTCTAGGGGCGTCATAATTTCGTTAGCAAGGCAACAAAAACGGGCCGTCACTGTAACGACGGCCCCGGATAATGGCAATCAACCCTTGGTCGGGTTAATCCTCGAGGGGGGTCAGCGCAACGCGCAGGGCTTCGATGGCGGCATCGCGCGACGCGGTGTCGGCGAATGGCGCGCTGTCGGCAACCGCAGCGTCGTCCAGCCATACGCTGAAGCTCAGGGCTTCAGGGCGCACGTCCAGCGCGGCGCCGCTTTGCAATTGCTTGGTCACGGCGCCCGCCGCCTTGCCATCGGCAAAATTGCGCGACAGCAGCAGTTGCTCGCCATCGGCCGCCAGCAGGCGGAAGCGGAAGCTGCCGTCGTCTTCGCGGAAACTCACGAAGCGCGCGGCTTTCGCGGCCTTTTTCTTGGTGCTGACCGGCGCCGCGGCCTGGTTGACGAACGAACGCAGGCCAACGGCCTCACGCAGCTCGGCGAGGAACGGCGCGGCCACGGCGCGGGCTTTTTTGGCGCCGATCAGCAGCAGGTCTTCCATGTCCGCCGGGCGCGACATCAATTGGTGGTAACGCTCACGGGCTTCACCCAGTTGCCCGTCCAGCAGTTGGAACAGACGGTTCTTCGCCTCGCCCCAGCCCAGGCCTTGCAGCAACTCGGCGCGGAATTCCTGTTCCTGGGCCTTGCTGGCAAACGCCTGGTACAGGGTGAACAGGTGCGAATTGTCCGGGTCCTTGGCTTCGCCGGGCGCGCGGGAGTCGGTGACGATCCGCGAGATCGCGTCTTTCATGTCCTTGGCGCTGGTGAACAACGGGATGGTGTTGTCGTAGCTCTTCGACATCTTGCGACCGTCCAGGCCCGGCAAGGTGGCGACGCTTTCTTCGATCACCGCCTCGGGCAGGGTGAAGAACTCTTTACCGTTGCCGAACAGGTGGTTGAAGCGCTGGCCGATGTCGCGGGCCATTTCCACGTGCTGGATCTGGTCGCGACCCACCGGCACCTTGTGCGCGTTGAACATCAAAATGTCCGCCGCCATCAGCACCGGGTAGCTGTACAGGCCCATGGTGATGCCCGCATCCGGGTCTTCGCCGTTTTCCACGTTCTTGTCCACCGACGCCTTGTAGGCGTGGGCGCGGTTGAGCAGGCCCTTGGCGGCGACGCAGGTCAGCAGCCAGGTCAGCTCGGGGATCTCGGGAATGTCGGACTGGCGATAGAACGTCACTCGGTTCACATCCAGGCCACCGGCCAGCCAGGTCGCGGCGATTTCCATACGCGAGCGCTGGATGCGCTGCGGGTCATCGCATTTGATCAGGGCGTGGTAGTCGGCCAGGAAGTAGAAGGAGTCGGCATTGGCGTCCTGACTGGCAAGGATCGCCGGGCGGATCGCACCGGCGTAGTTGCCCAGGTGCGGCGTGCCGGTGGTGGTGATGCCGGTGAGGATACGGGTACGAGTCGTCATGGGTAATCGCTTATCAGACTGCTATCAATTCGAGAGGCGCGGCAGCACCAGATCCTTGAGATCGGTGAGCTTGCCATGAAAAAAGTGTCCGCATTCTGCCACTTTCAGCAGCTCATGGGGGCGTTTCAGGGCGGCGGACCAGTCGTAGACGCATTGCGGGTCGACCACTTCGTCGGTTTCCGGCTGGATCAGGGTCAGCGGGCAGTTCTGCGGCAGCAGGTCGGCATCGCCCAGGCGCATCACCGCGGCGGCGACCATGAACAGGTGCGCGAGCTTTTCGCCCTTGGCTTCCAGACGACCGCCGAGGCTGGCGGCGACATAGCCACCAAACGAAAAACCGAGCAAGGTGATCGGCAGGTCGGGGTGTTTCTTGCGCAACCAGGTGGCGGCCGCTTCGGCATCGTCCACTTCGCCGCTGGCCATGTCATGGGTGCCGGCGCTGGCACCGACGCCACGGTAATTGAATCGCAAGGTGATCAAACCGGCATCGCGGGCGGTGCGTTGCAGGGTCGAAACAACTTTATTGAGCATGGTCCCACCCTGCACCGGGTTAGGGTGGCAGATCAGCGCCAGGCCACGTGGCGCGGGCTGATCCAGGTACAGGGCTTCCAATTGGCCTACCGGGCCATCGATCAAAACAGGGGTTTCACGCATGAGCAAGGAATGAACTCCGTGACCTCTCAAAGGGTCGACTCGTCTAGCTAAAAGTCTGTGCATGGCATCATTGCGAGCTTAATCGCGGTATACAGCGCAGGTCCGAGCCGTTAACGTAAAGCAAAGCCGTTTATAGAGGAAGGACTCGTGGAACACTCGCTCTTAGTTTGGTTGTTGCCGACTCTTGCCCTGGTTGCCGGTGTCGCCATTGGATTCCTGGTTGCTCGCTTGCTGCCGAATGCCGCGCCTAACCGCACGCAGCGTCAGTTGGATGACATTCAGGAACGTTTTGACAGTTATCAGAACGAGGTTGTTACCCACTTCAACAGCACCGCGACCCTGGTCAAGAAGCTCACCCAGAGCTACCAGGAAGTACAGGATCACCTCGCCGACGGCGCCAACCGCCTGGCGCTCGACGACATCACCCGTCAGCGCCTGCTGGCCGCGCTGCATTCCGATGCACCGCAAACCCCACGGGAACGCCTGACCCCGCCACGGGAAAACCAGGAGCCGCCACGGGACTACGCGCCAAAAACGCCGAACGCCCCTGGCATGCTGGATGAGCATTACGGCCTGAAGAAGTAAGTCTTTTCAGGCGCTGTAAAAAAGCCCGGCTGATCGATGATCAGCCGGGCTTTTTGTTGGGCCTCAATCTCCAGACCAGCGGGGATGCCATTGTGGGAGGGAGCTTGCTCCCGATAGCGGCGGATCAGTTGATATATGGGCTGACTGACACACTGCTATCGGGAGCAAGCGCCCTCCCACACTGACCGAGTCCGGCCCTCAGGACACGGGTTGTTCTTGCAGGTGGCCGCTTTCGATCCGCACATGCCGCCCATGGAAGCGCTTGAGGCTGCTGCGATGGCCGACGCTGACGATGCTCAGCCCCGGCAGCTCATCGATCAACGCCTGGTACAACGTCGCCTCATCCTCTTCATCCATGGCCGATGTCGCTTCGTCCATGTACAGCCACTGCGGTGCGAACAACAACGCACGGGCAAAGGCCAGGCGCTGCTGCTCGCCGGGCGAGAGCATGCGCTGCCAGTGGTTGGCTTCGTCCAGCCGCGCGACCAGATGCGGCAAGCGGCAGGTTTCCAGGACCTGTGCATAACGTTCGTCCATGTACACGCCGTCGTCCTGTGGATAACTCAACGCGGCCTTCAACGTGCCAATCGGCAGATACGGCTTCTGCGGCAGGAACAGGTAACGCGCCTCCGGCAGGCGGATGCTGCCATGGCCCGCCGGCCACAGCTGGCCCATGGCACGCAGCAACGTACTTTTACCGCTGCCGGAACGCCCGCTGAGCATCAGGCGCTGGCCCGGCTCGACGACCATGTCGGCGCCGGCGAGCAAGTGGCGGCCATCGGCCAGATCCATGCCGAGCTTCTCTACCACCAGGCGCTCGCCTTCCGGGCGCACGTCGATGGCCGCGGGGCGCTGCTCGTTATCGCTCATGGCCTGCTGGAAACTCAGCAGACGATCACTGGTGGCGCGCCAACTGGCCAGCTCCGTGTACGCGCCGATAAACCAGCTGAAGTTCTCCTGGACGTTGCCGAACGCCGAGTTGATTTGCATCAGCTCGCCCAGCTCGATCTTGCCGGTGAAGTAGCGCGGCGCGGCGACGATGAACGGGAAGATGATTGCGATCTGGCTGTAGCCGGCAGTGAAGAAAGTCAGGCGCTTGGACACTTTCATGATGTCCCAGAAGTTATGCCAGACCCGGCCGAAGCGTTGGCTCAAACGGCGATTTTCGTTGGGCTCGCCGTTGTACAAGGCAATGCTCTCGGCATTCTCGCGCACCCGGACCATCGAGAAGCGCAAATCCGCCTCGAAGCGTTGTTGTTGATTGTTCAGCCCGATCAAGCGACGCCCGATCAGGTGCGTCAGCCAACTGCCCACGGCGGCATAGAGCAATGCACACCAGAACATGTAGCCGGGAATGGTGATACCGAACACTTCGATGCTGCCCGACACACCCCACAGGATGATCGAAAACGACACCAGGCTGACCACATTGCGCAGCAGGCCCAGGCCGAGGCTCAAGCTGCTGGAGGTGAAGTTATTGAGGTCTTCGGAGATCCGCTGGTCCGGGTTATCGGTATAACCGCCCTGCTCCAGCTGGTAGTAGTTTTTGTCGCTGAGCCAGCGTGCGAAGTGTTTTTCGGTCAACCAGGCCCGCCAGCGGATGGTCAGCATCTGGGTCAGGTACAAGCGATAAACCGCACCGAGGATGGCCACCGCAGCGATGCCGCCGAAATAGCCGATCAGTTGCCAGAAGGCCGCCGTGTCCTTATGTTCCAGGGCGTTGTAGAAATCCTTGTACCAGTGGTTGATCCACACGGAGATCGCGACGCTGAACAGCGACAAACCAATCACCGCCAACAACAGCAACCACGCCGTGCCCTTTTCTTCACTGCGCCAATAGGGCGTGATCATCGCCCAGGTTCGGCGAAAAAAGTGCCCACGCACCGCGTCGTTGACCGCGGAATACTCAGCGTTCTGATTCATCGTTCAGGCTCTGTAAGAAAATGTAACAGGCGTTTGAACCGATCATAGACGATCGGTTCAGGGTTCCGTCCAGCTTGAAGCAGATTGTTCAGACTTCGTTCAGCGCCATACCGGACGCTTTGCAGCTTGAAGAGTCAATCGAAAGAGTCAGGGCCTACCTCATAGAGTAAAAACACCCACCCAAAACAGGAACCTTCCCGCGACACAAAACCACATAGGTGACTATTGATACCACATTGAATTACTGGACGCTCTTATGCAGATTGCTCTCCCTCCCATTAATCTCCTCCACCTGCCAACTGAGCCTGCATTACCTTCCGACCGCAACGGTCATCAAGAAGCAAGCGCACATCCGCGCCATAGACGCTCAATAGATTCCTCCCCACCTAACAATCAAGAAGTGGTGCAGGAAGTCGTACCAAACACCAATTCTTCAAAGGGCGGATACGTCGAAGTCAATGTAAATCCTGATCCAAACAAAGGCATCGGGGTGGGTGAGAAAGCCCCTGAGCCCGTCAACTCTGATTCCAACATCAACGTCGACCCGGTTACACAGGAGATTTCCGGCGCCTTCAAAACAGTTAAAGAAGAAGCCTCTATTTTTCTGAAAAAAAAATTTGCCGAGATGGCGGCACAGGCAGCGACCCCAGCCGAAAAAGAAAAATGGAATATAGATCCCGACAACACCTACCTGATTACGTATGACTACAACACCACCGGGGAAAAACCTTACCCCGCGAAAATCATCAAGCGAATCTCATTGACCGAGGCGCTCATTACCAATGCACAGGACACGCCAACGGGTGCAGGTTACCAAGTACCTTTCTACGCCGGAGGCCCTGAGGTCATCGTTAAACCCGAATTGGAGACACATACCCCTGGCGTCTTCAACTTCGGCAGTCGCTTCAACCCTTACACTGAAAAGGCGGACATCACCCATACCTACCAAGGTATTTACATAGAGTCCTCGGAAGAACCTGCTCCGGTTTACAACGGAGGAAACCAGAGCGCAATCACGCCCGATGAGTTCAAAAAACTGATCTGGAAGGCGGACTATCAAAAGCCCTACGATCAATTCCTGAATGAGTTCTGGAGCAACCACGAGAAGAAGTATCCATTGCTGGCCAAATCGTCGCTTGTCAAAGCCGCCATGAGCCAGCATCAAGAACAAAGCCTCAGTAAGGAAGGCCGTGATCTGGTCATGCGAGCTTCCGGGTTAGCAGGCAACCAGGCGTCGTGGCCGGACATCAAGCTTGAAGACTTACAAAAGAATCCACCAAAGGATCCCGACATTGAAGTTGGGATGCTGAAAGTCGGGAACTTTCAGTCTACCGACCTTATGTACATCACGGACAAAAAGGTCAGGTTTGATGCCAACGGTAAAAAACTCCCACCGCTCACGCTGTTGCACATACCGGGAAACTCTTCCCCCATTCACACCTTCAACGGCCAGACCGAAATGAAAGCATGGTTCGCCGAGCAAATGGCGGACCCCGTCAAACGCGAAGCGATGGCCGGGCACTTCCCGCTCAAAGACAAACCTAACGGCTATGCACAAGCAGGCATAGACGAGACGCTGGCCGGACTCGGTACCTGGCCTGAAAAACGCGAAACTCCGGGGGGATTACTTTCCTATGATCATCGGGCTTTCAGCGGCTTCTGGGACCCACAAGACTTCATTAAGGCAGAACCCAGTCACTCGCCTTTCGATGAAATCACGACACGTCAGAAAGATCGCTCTTATTCGGATGCCGCGGTGGATATCACCAGTGACAGGGACGTCATCAAGAATAATATTATTTCCGGCTTGGAAAAGGCTGCAAAAGCAGCACTATTCCTGACTCCGCTGGCTTTTGTAATGCCTGAAGTGGCACTGACATTGGATGCATTCTATCTGGCCAGCGGGATAACCGAGGCAGGGATTGGCATTGACGACAAAGTACATGGCAAACCGACTGGCAACCAACGCATCATATTCGGTTTTTTCAACGCCGCGATCGCCGTGCTCCCACATATCGCGAAGACTGGCAAATCGGGGGAGGAAGCCGCCGCTAGCGAAATCAAACCTGGCGAGGAACCCAAACCGAACGAACTGAACCCTGAACATGAGCCGCCTGCTGAAATCGAAGCGGAAGGGGACGCTCCGACTGTCGAAGTCAAAATGGGCGGCCCGATGAAGAATCTGAAAATTGTTGGCAATGAAGTCCATACCTTCGAGGACACTTACAAAGCCGGAAGACGACTCAACATTGTTGCACATGGTTCTAAACCATATCGGCCCGGTACGTTCTTTGGCGAAGACTCAAAAGTTGTGATCGACGGAAAAGGTTACTCACCAAAAAAACTAATAGCCTTATTGAAAAGCAAAGGTATAGATCCAGAAAAATATGACTCTGTACGGCTTATAGTTTGTCATTCAGGCGAAGGGCGTGGAAGCTCGTTCGCTGCAAAATTTCAAAAAGAGATCAATAAGCCCGTCAAGGCTTTTGAGGGAGGGGTGTTCACAAATTTTGGCTCAACCACACTGAAAAACTATCGAGACAAGTACGTCACTCAAATCATGGCGTCAAATCCAAAAATTACGCGTCAAGAGGCTGAGCGCATAGCTGAAGCGAAACTACAAGCCGACCATAATGACTATAGCGTTACAAAAATAAATAAAAACGACGGCCAACCGACCACCATCAATAGCGCTCCGCCGGGAGAGCCCCCAAAATATGAAGATTCTACAGTTGAATATAAACCCGTGTATTTCCCGCCCAAACAGCCATGAGCACTCTTTCTCAACCGAGTGAACATGGAAAACGTGTGCGATATGTATTGAAGGTCGCCAGGCCAAAAATACTCAGCCTTCCATACCTACCCGCAACACAGGATAAAATGCTGAAAACTCAAGTGTTCGAGGCTCAAGCACAGCACGATATCCCGCGTTCTGTTCCTAGGGTTCAGCGCCGTACCGGGCGCTTCTGCAGCTTGCGTTGCAGGGTACGCCGGTGCATGCCCAGCGCGCGGGCGGTGGCCGAGATATTGCCTTCATGCTCGGTCAGCACGCGCTGGATGTGTTCCCACTGCAGGCGGTCCACCGACATCGGGTTTTCCGGCACCAGGGTGTCGAGGTCGGCATGCTCGGAGAGCAAGGCGGCCAGCACATCGTCGGCGTCCGCCGGTTTGCACAGGTAGTTGCAGGCGCCACGCTTGATGGCTTCGACAGCGGTGGCAATGCTGGAATAACCGGTGAGGATCACCACACGCATTTCCGGATCGAGTTCGAGCAGCTTGGGCAGCAGCACCAGGCCGGAGTCGCCGTCCATTTTCAGGTCGAGCGCGGCGTAGTCCGGCAGGTCGGCCTGGGCGATGCTCAGGCCCTCTTCCGCGGAGCCCGCGGTGCTGACGCGGAAACCGCGACGGCTCATGGCACGCGCCATGACGCGGGTAAAGGTAGCGTCATCATCTACCAGCAACAGGTGCGGCAGTTCTTCGCCTTCGACTTGGATCTCATCACTCATCGATATCTCCTCGTGCGACACGGGGCAGGCGCAGCTCGGTGAGCGTGCCGCCTTCCTCATGACTATAGAGCTTCACTGAGCCGCCCGCGCGGGTCACGCTGGCCTTGCTCAAAAACAGGCCGAGGCCGAAGCCTTTGCCCTTGGTGGTAAAGAAAGGTTTACCGATCTGCTCGGCAATAGCCAGCGGCACGCCTGCGCCGTGGTCACGAATGCTGATGGTGAGGTTTTCCGTGTCCCAGTCCAGCTGCACTTCCAGGCCTTCGGGGCAGGCATCGGCGGCATTGTTCAACAGGTTGAGCAGGGCTTGGGTCAGGTCCGGCGGCGGCGCCATGCGCGGCACGCTGCCCTGCCCCAGCAGGTGGAAACGGTAACTGGCTTCGGGACGCATCAGGTGCCAGCGGTTCAAGGCTTCGTCGAGCCACTGGGTCACGTCCTGCATCTCCACCGCCAGGCGGCGGTTGGCTTCGGCGGCGCGCACCAGTTGCTGCAAGGTTTGCTTGCACTGCTTGACCTGTTCGCGCAGCACGCCGAGGTCTTCTTGCAGCGCCGGATCGTGATGGTCCTGGGTCATTTCGTTGAGCAGCACGCTCATGGTCGCCAGGGGCGTGCCCAACTCATGGGCCGCACCGGCGGCCTGGGTCGCGACGGCCAGCAGTTGCTGGTCGCGCAGGCCTTCTTCGCGGCGGATGGCGCGCAATTCTTCCTGGCGGCGCAGTTCTTCGGCCATGCGCGCGGCAAAAAAGGTGATGACTGCCGCGGACAGCGCGAAGCTCAGCCACATCCCGTAGATCTGCAGGTTTTCCCGGGCGATGGGGAACGTCTGCAACGGGTAGAACTGCGCCAGCAGCAAGGTGTACAGGGTCAGGGCAATGCCGGAGAGTATCACCGAGTAGCGCCACGGCAAGGTCACGGCCGCGATGGTCAAGGGCACCAGGTAATACGAAACGAACGGATTGGTGGAACCACCGGAGAAATACAGCAACACACTGTGGATAAACAGGTCGCAGGCCAACTGCAGGGCGTATTCCAGCTCGGTCACCGGCCAGGTGGTACGCAACCGGATGGCGGTAAACGCACACAACACGGTGGAAAAACCCAGGGTCACGCTCAGTTGCAGCCACGGCAGCGGCAGCAGGTCGAACCAATAGGCAAGCCCGACGGAACCGGCCTGCGCGGCCAATACCAAGGTGCGAATGAACGTCAGGCGCCAGAGGTTCTGGCGGGTGGCGGAAGTCAGTTTTACGGCGGCGAGCATGAGCTCTCCCGGTGAGCGCTGCAGGCGGATCGGCAGGAGTATAAACGAAGCCGACCGGCAGACACGGCGCGTGTGGCTCTTTGACGCAGGCGCGCTGAATGACCGTTCGTCGGCACTGCGACAACTTGTAGTGAATGTGTAAACCCGAAGAACCCGGCACCACCGTCTACAGTCATACCGATACGAACAATCCAAGGAGCTTCCATGTCCCGTTTCATTCGCAACGCAGCCGCTCTCACCCTCAGCGCCAGCACCCTGGCCAGCCTCCCGGCCGTCGCCGCCGATGAGTTGCATTACAACCAGATCGCCCTGCGCGCCGAAGTCAGCCAGGAAGTGGCCCGCGACAAGATGATCGTGACGCTCTATACCGAATCCCAGAACGCCGACCCCGCCAAGCTCGCCGCCGACATCACCACCACCATGAACCAGGCCCTGGGCCAGGCCCGCGAAGTCAAGGCCGTGACCCTGCGTCAGGGCAGCCGCAACAGCTACCCGATCTACGACAATAAGAATCAGAAGATCACCGGTTGGCGTGAACGCGCCGAACTGCGCCTGGAGAGCGCAGACTTCCCGGCGCTGTCCAAGCTCACCGGCGAGTTGCTCAACACCCTGAAAATGCAAAACATGGAATTCGCCATCGCTGACACCACGCGCAGGTCCAGCGAAGACGCCCTGCTCAAGGACGCGGTCAGCGCATTCAAGGCTCGCGCCCAACTGGCCACCGATGCGTTGGGCGGCAAGGGTTATAAGATCGTCAACCTGAACTTCAACACCAATGGTTATCCACAACCTTACGCACGCGGCGGGATGATGATGAAAGCCGCCATGATGGATTCGGCGCCGACGCCGGAAGTGGAAGCCGGTACCAGTCAGGTAAGCATGAGTGCCGATGGGGTGATCGAAGTCCTGCAATAAGCCTTTTGAAGCACACGAAAACGGCGCGGCCCCGAAGGGCTTGCGCCGTTTTTTTTGGACGGTCGATCAGCCATGGGAATGGAGCCGAGGCAGGCGTGACCTGAAGCAGACACAACCGCAGCCAACCCGCTCAAAGCAAGGGACGTGATGATGGTTCGAATCACTTTAACGTAGGATTTTTTCAGAATACTGCAAGCCTTTCTTTAATACAGACGTCTAGCACGAGCCCCATGCAATGACGTGGAACTGTTCAGTCTTATATAACCACCTATTTTCATCATTCTCCCAACCTAGATTAAGAAGTTACGCAACAGCCCATAACAGAGGTCAATTTCACGTCTGACTTAATTTCCCGCCCGCCGATTAATCCGGGCTTAATTCGGGCATATGCGTTTCGAAAAACGAACAGTGTTTATGAACTTCACGCCTACATCGAGCCGATCATGAATATCAATCCGTTCCTCCAGCCACCCTCGTTAATCCCCCCACTCTCCGTACAAAGTCGTCACGCCAGGTCGATTAATGACTCATCCGCTCCACAAAAAAAATGGTCGGGAGAGGAGAGTGAGCCAGAGTCAAAAAAGACAGGGGTTGAACAAAAACCGATTGCAACCTCTTCCCCTGATCCGGAACTTGAGGCCCGCACGACCACCATTTATGGGTCAACCACCGTTTCCGCCCCCAACGCGAACTACACACTTACGCAACGAGAACAGCGTATCGACGGCTATGCCAATCGCGTAAATACGCAGATTGGCCAAATAGAAAACGGTAGCGAAGGTGAAAGAAATATCAAATTCCAGCGCGCGCGCCAGTTTATGGAACCCGCAGGATACTTTAGTGGTGGTTTATTATCCGCCGGCTACGACCCGCACGAAAAGTTCACGGTGACGTTCAGCTCTTATACAGGCAAGGGGAAACCCGAGACATTGACCAACACTCAAAAGCGCACTTACTTTGCGTGGGAAATTGCTGCGGGCTCTCTTGCGCACGATAAAGTCCAACGTGGCGGCCCGATCAACTTCCAAGAAATGGAAATCGCGTCAAGCGACCGGGGTAAAATCAATAATCTGGAATCCGTCGGCCAGACACTCCAAGATCATTGGGAAAATGAAATAGCCAGCTCGATGCGGGACGCTTCCGGCATCCTGGCAAAACGCTCCGGAAAAGCGGACGCCTATGTATTGAAGGGAACCTTGCAGAGCCTGTCCAACGACAGTGAAAGTTTTAAACTGTTAAGCCCCGAAGCTCAAACCGCCATCAAACGCACGCTTGAGCAAAATGGACAAGTCATCGTCCCCAACATTTACGGCTACCCAATGGCGGGGTATGCATTTATTCCTTACACGCCCTACGACGGTAATTATGAGCACAGACCCAACAAGGGTGTGATGGTCGACTTGAAGAACGGTGCCGCCCACGAAATAAAAGGCGATGATGATTTCGCCAACTGGGCCAAAAGCAATCGTGACAACTTGCAAAAAAGTTTCAATGCCCGCGACAGACAAGGCGGCATAGATGCACATTGGCCCAAGGCGGGGGAAGTACTCGATAACTTGATTGAGGGTAATCACGCCAACTACCCAGGTTATCAAAACCTCGTCAAGGATCAAGCCATACCAGTTCGCGAGGTATTTAATTACACGCGATCACGAGGTAGCGACTATCATTTGAAATATGGCAACCTCAATGACAGCATTGCTACCTGCTACCAAGACTTAAATGCCAAGAATGCGGTATGGAGTGACCAAACCCAAGTATTTGGCTCCTCACAACAAGGTTGGAAGGGTGCGAAAGATTTTTGGGGCAATACCTTCGGCTACGTTCCCGTCCTGGGCAACGTAGGTATTATTGCCTTCGGCATACATGACGGTATCTATGGCATGACGGCGCAGGATCGCGTTGGCGGCAATGCCGCGGCGGTTATATCCAGCCTGCAACTTGCACATGAACTTACACCGATCGGGATAGAAGCCGGGCTGGGCGAAAATACCGGCACCGCGGCTATCGGCCTGAATTACAACTGGCGATACAACGCAGCGACAAGCGATTTTGAGTTGGTGCGGGCCCCCGAACTTCCATCTACCGCAAATCAAGCTCCCGTTTCAATGGGAGGCGCGCCTGAAGTAAACGTAAATCCAGCGCCGCCTCCGTCAGCCTCCTTTCCGGGTATGCAAGAGGTGGAGTTTAACGGGAGAAAATACTTCGCCAGCAATACGCCGGACGCCGGGGATGGGGCGCATTACATACTGCGTGTTCAGCACCCAGAAGATCCGTCCAAGCTGGCCAATAGCGGCATTATTGCCAAGCCTGATGAGGCGGGCGTCTGGAAAAACAAAGGCGATGCGGGTCACCCACAGTTACCGCCGAGCGACGACGCTCAGAATGGAATTCCGCCAATCAACCGGTTGCGCCCCAGCCAGTCGGGGGACATCAGCAAATATGCGCTGCCCAATGGCGAGAAACTCATTGAGAACGCAGTGCCCAACACCAAAGGCATTTATCAGGCCACCGACGAAAAACGCTGGTTCATCCGCTATGCCGACGATACGGGTTTGCAAAAAGTGTATGAGATCAGAAGTGATTTCAAACTCAGTGATAACTATGTCCAGATCATTGACCCCAATACCAGGAAGCCTGTATTGACCGTATATGCCAACGGTGACGGACAGTGGTCCACCGCCAGAGGCCAAGGTGGCTGGCCTTGGAATCGCGCCCCTTCGTCCCCTCCCACAGAGGCTGCCAAGATACCGCCAAAACTTTCGGATGGATTCGAAGCGTTGGGCGATCCCAAGACAAGTGGTGCCGATAAGTTTGACGAAGTCTTTAACTACAACAACGACACCACCTACCAACAATCCGTCAGCAATTATAAAGAAGGGGACGTACTTAAACGTAAACTCAATATTTCCTGGACCGTCGACGAAGACAACTTCGAAGTTTATTCCAGCGAAAAGTCGCAGCCTAATGAGTACAGTACAACGCCCTACTCGCCAAACTTCCTGAAGGACTTGAACCGCGACCATTACAGCGTAAGGATAAAACAACCAGACGGTTATACGACCGTGGAGCTGGATGCCTCAGGCAGCGCGGATGGTGAAACGCTGCGCCAGCGACTCAAGCAGTTCGAAGAGGCCATCCCCGACCCGCTCTTACGCTCGCGCATATCTGAAGTGGCTCATCAGGGCAGTGTCGCTCCCACATCGGTCGAGTTAAAAATGAACCAACTACAAGAGCATGTCGGCTTCAAAGGCAAGGACACCCATTACATCATCACCTACGATCCAGAAACAAATACGGCCAAGGTTCAATTTGACGCGAAAATGACATTACTCGATCTGGATAAAGATGCGGCTGAAATTCCCAATATGGAGGTCAGCGCACAACGCACCTTCGAGATTGCTGAATCCAACGAACTGGACCCAGACGCAAATCCTTACGCCATCAATAAAAAGGCCCCCTTCACCCTGACCGCCTCGAGTATCGTCGAGGTGAAATAACACCGGCGACTTTCTGATAACACGTAACGGCGGTAACCTCGGTGACCGCCGTTTTTTCGTGCGCGCAGCTTTATATGCCTGCCACTTCAGGGGTCTCCATGGAAAGAACCATCTTCAAACCGCTGCTCCTCGCTGCCGGCCTGCTGGCCTTTATGCCCATGGCCCAGGCGGCCAGCACCCTGGTCTACTGCTCCGAAGCCAGCCCCGCCGGCTTCGACCCCAGCCAGTACACCAGCGGCACCGATTTCGATGCCTCCGCCGAAACCGTGTTCAACCGCCTGACCCAGTTCAAGCGCGGCGGCACCGAGGTCGAACCCGGCCTGGCGACCCGTTGGGAGGTCTCCAACGACGGCCTGACGTACACCTTCCATCTGCGTGACGGCGTCAAGTTCCACACCACCGATTTCTTCACGCCCACCCGCGACTTCAACGCCGATGACGTGTTGTTCACCTTCAACCGCCTGCTGGATGCCGACAGCCCGTTTCGCAAGGCCTACCCGTCCGAGTCGCCGTATTTCACCGACATGGGTTTGAACACCACGATCAAAAGCGTCGACAAACTGGACGAGCACACCGTGCGCTTCAGCCTGAACAACGTCGATGCCTCGTTCGTACAGAACCTGGCGATGAGTTTCGCCTCGGTGCAATCGGCCGAGTACGCCGCGCAACTGCTGAAGACCGGCAACGCCGCAGACATCAACCAAAAACCGGTGGGCACCGGGCCTTTTGTGTTCAAGCGTTACCAAAAGGACTCGCAGATTCGCTACATCGCCAATAAACAGTATTGGAAACCCGAGGATGTGAAGCTCGACAACCTGGTGTTCGCGATCACCCCGGACGCCGCGTCGCGCCTGCAGAAACTCAAGGCCGGCGAATGCCAGGTCAGCGGTTACCCGCGCCCTGCCGACATCGAGGTGATGAAACAAGACCCCAACCTGCGCGTGCTGCAGCAAGCAGGGTTCAACCTGGGTTTTCTGGCCTACAACGTGACGCATCCGCCGCTGGATCAACTCAAGGTGCGCCAGGCCCTGGACATGGCCATCGATAAACCGGCGATCATCAAGGCCGTGTACCAGAGCGCCGGGCAACTGGCGCAGAACGCCTTGCCTCCGGCGCAGTGGTCTTATGACCCGACGATCAAAGATGCCCCGTTCGACCCGACCAAAGCGCGGGCGCTACTAAAAGAAGCAGGGGTTGCACCCGGTACGACCATCAACTTGTGGGCGATGACCGTACAACGCGCGTCCAATCCGAATGCGCGAATGTCGGCACAAATGATCCAACAGGATTGGGCCAACATCGGCATCAAGGCCAACATCGTCAGCTATGAGTGGGGCGAATACATCAAGCGCGCCAAGAATGGCGAGCACGATGCGATGATTTACGGCTGGACCGGCGACAACGGCGACCCGGATAACTGGCTCGGCGTGCTCTACAGCTGTGCCGCGGTGAAGGGCAGCAACTACGCCAAATGGTGTAACCCGGCCTACGACAAGCTGGTGCAACAGGCCAAGGTCAGCAGCGACCGCGAACAGCGCATCAAGTGGTATCAGCAGGCACAAAAAATCCTTAAAGAACAAGTACCTATAACGCCTATTGCGAACTCGACGGTTTTCCAGCCACTTCGCAAGGAAGTGCGGGACTTCAAAATCAGCCCCTTTGGCCTGACGCCGTTCTACGGCGTGAGTCTCGATAAGTAACAGCAACGCCCCAATCGAGTGCATAACACGCCTCGGTTGGGCCTTTTTGGTGCTCGTGCGGCACCGAAAAAGCCCTCCAAATGTACGCATTTATGTCGAAACTTTCATATTTGCGACATTCCTGTACGTTCGTACCACTCTTTCATCCTTGCAACCGTTCAGCATCTTGCAATGGGTATGGCCCCTGCATAAGTATCCGCAGGCCGACTCACGAGGTCGCCCTCACTACCAAAAATGACAACAAATCATGAGGCCAACATGCTTAAACACGCAGTCATTCCGTTACTTGTTAGCGCTGGCCTTATGGCCGCAGCGCCTTTCGCCCAAGCGGCGACTAACCTGGTGTTCTGCTCCGAAGGGAGCCCGGCCGGTTTTGATCCAGGCCAGTACACCACCGGAACAGACTTCGATGCTTCGGCCGAAACCATGTTCAACCGTCTGAGCCAGTTCGAACGTGGCGGCACCGCCGTCGTTCCTGGCCTGGCCACCAGCTGGGACGTGTCCCCGGATGGCCTGACGTACACCTTCCACCTGCGCGAAGGCGTCAAGTTCCACACCACCCCGTACTTCAAGCCCACTCGCGAGTTCTCGGCCGACGACGTACTGTTCACCTTCAACCGGATGATCAACAAAGACGATCCGTTCCGTAAGGCCTACCCCACCGAGTTCCCGTACTTCACGGACATGGGGATGGACACCAACATCAAGAACATCGAGAAAGTCGATGCCCACACCGTCAAGTTCACTCTTGGCACCGTAGACGCCGCCTTCATCCAGAACCTGGCGATGAGCTTCGCGTCGATCCAGTCGGCCGAGTACGCCGCGCAACTGCTGAAAAACGGCACGCCGCAGGACATCAACCAGAAACCTGTCGGCACCGGCCCGTTCGTGTTCAAGAGCTACCAGAAAGACTCGAACATTCGTTACACCGGCAACAAGGACTACTGGAAACCTGAAGACGTGAAGATCGACAACCTGATCTTCGCCATCACCACCGACCCGTCGGTGCGTATCCAGAAGCTCAAGAAAAACGAATGCCAGATCACCCTGTTCCCCCGTCCGGCCGACCTCAAGGCACTGGGCGACGACAAGGACTTGAAACTGCCGCACCAGGCCGGTTTCAACCTGGGCTACATCGCCTACAACGTCATGCCGGTGCTCAAGGGCCAGACCGCGCCTAACCCGCTGTCCGACCTGCGCGTGCGCCAGGCGCTGGACATGGCGGTGAACAAGCAGCAGATCATCGACTCCGTGTACCAGGGCGCGGGCCAATTGGCGGTCAACGCCATGCCGCCGACCCAGTGGTCCTACGACACCACCATCAAAGATGCCCCGCACGACGTGGCCAAAGCCAAGGAACTGCTCAAGGAAGCCGGGATCAAGGACGGCACCGAGATCACCCTGTGGGCCATGCCGGTCCAGCGTCCGTACAACCCGAACGCCAAGCTGATGGCCGAGATGCTGCAGAACGACTGGAAACAGATCGGCCTGAAGGTCAACATCGTCAGCTACGAATGGGGCGAGTACATCAAGCGTTCCAAAGGCGGTGAGAACCAGGCCATGATCATTGGCTGGAGCGGCGACAATGGGGACCCGGACAACTGGCTGAACGTACTGTTCGGCTGCGATTCGCTGGCCGGTAACAACTTCTCCAAATGGTGCGACAAGAAATTCGACGGCATCGTGAAAGAAGCCAAGGCCACCTCGGATGTGGCCAAACGCACCGAGCTGTATAAGCAGGCGCAACATATCCTCAAAGATGCAGTCCCGATGACACCTATCGCGCACTCGACGGTGTATCAACCCATGCGCAACACCGTACAGGACTTCAAGATCAGCCCGTTTGGCCTGAACTCCTTCTACGGCGTGAGCGTCAGCGGCAAGTAAGGACCAATCGCGGCGACGTTTCATAACGTCGCCGTTATTGCATCCGCCAGGCCAGTAGGAAACAGACCACATTCGCGCTCGCTGCCGTCCTACGGCAATGAACTTCGATTCGCGGCTCCGTTGCCTACAAGGTCAGTCAGATTTTGCGCATTTACTGCGAAGTCCTCGACCCCTAACGTCGTAGGACAGCAGAGGCTCCAATCTGATGGGCACTTGCTGTGCGTGGAATCAGTGATGTCCCCCTGGCCGTATGCCGGGGGGATTGCTCGCTGATGACAACTACAAACAAGGATCGGGATCGTCATGCGCCATACCACCGTTCTATCCGCAATTTTTGGTACCAGCCTGCTGGCTGTGGCCACGATGGGCCACGCCGCCGAAAAAAAGAGCCTGGTGTTTTGCTCTGAAGGCAGCCCGGCGGGCTTTGACACCGCGCAGTACACCACCGCCACCGACAACGATGCGGCCGAGCCGCTGTACAACCGCCTGGTTGAGTTTGAAAAGGGCGCGACCAGCGTCGTACCGGGGCTGGCAACCAAGTGGAATATTTCGCCAGATGGCCTGACCTACACCTTCCACCTGCGCGAAGGGGTGAAATTCCACAGCAATAAAGAGTTCAAGCCCACGCGGGACTTCAACGCCGACGACGTGTTGTTCACTTTCAACCGCATGCTTGACCCCGACCATCCGTTTCGCAAGGCCTACCCCACCGAGTTTCCATACTTCAACGGGATGAGCCTGAACAAGAACATCGCCAAGGTCGAGAAAACCGACCCGCACACCGTGGTGATGACACTGAACACGGTCGACGCGGCGTTCGTGCAAAATATCGCCATGAGCTTTGCCTCCATTCTGTCGGCCGAATACGCCGAGCAGTTGCTCAAGCAGGGCAAGCCCAGCGACATCAACCAGAAGCCGATCGGCACTGGCCCGTTCGTCTTCCAGCGCTACCAGAAAGACTCGCAGATCCGTTACGCCGGCAACAAACAGTACTGGGACCCGAGCCGGGTCAAGCTCGACCAGTTGATCTTCGCCATCAACACCGACGCGTCGGTGCGGGTGCAAAAGCTCAAGGCCGGCGAATGCCAGATCACCCTGCATCCGCGTCCGGCGGATGTCGACGCTCTCAAGGCCGACCCCAAGCTGCAACTGCTGACCAAGCCAGGTTTCAACCTCGGCTACATCGCCTACAACGTGCGCCACAAACCGTTCGACCAGCTCGAAGTGCGCCAGGCGCTGGACATGGCGGTGAACAAGCAGAGCATCCTCAACGCCGTGTACCAGGGCGCGGGGCAACTGGCGGTCAACGCCATGCCACCGACGCAGTGGTCTTACGACGACAGCATCAAAGACGCCGCCTACAACCCGGAAAAAGCCAAGGAACTGCTCAAGGCCGCCGGCGTGAAGGAAGGCACCGAGATCACCCTGTGGGCGATGCCGGTACAACGGCCGTACAACCCCAACGCCAAGCTGATGGCCGAGATGCTGCAGAACGACTGGGCCAAGATCGGCCTCAAGGTCAAGATCGTCAGCTACGAGTGGGGCGAGTACATCAAGCGCACCAAGAACGGTGAGCACGATATCAGCCTGATCGGCTGGACCGGCGACAACGGCGACCCGGACAACTGGTTGGGCACCCTCTACAGCTGCGACGCCATCGGCGGGAACAACTACTCCATGTGGTGCGACCCGGCATACGACAAGCTGATCAAGCAAGCCAAGGTCGTCACCGACCGCGAACAACGGACTGTTCTGTACAAACAGGCACAGCAACTGCTCAAAGCGCAGGTGCCGATCACACCAGTCGCCCACTCGACGGTCAACCAGCCGTTAAGCGCCAAAGTCGAAGGTTTCCAAGTGAGCCCCTTCGGCCGCAACGTGTTCTCGGGCGTCAGTATCACCCCATAAGAAAATAACCGGATTGCGGGGAGTGGATAACACTCTCCGGCAAACTTGCAGCCTTCTGTTGGGAAATTTCCTACAGCAAACGTTTGCAAATGCTTGAACGAGTTACACACCAATAGCCGGTTCGCCTAAAAGACCGGCATAAAAAAAGAGAACCAAAGGAGCTTCACCCATGAAACTGAGCAGCAAAGCGCTTCTGGCCCTGGCCATCAGCAGCATCACGGCGACCGCTTACGCGGAAACCCAGAGCCAGGACTTCGTTCCCACCACACTGGCCGGCACCAGCGCTCAAAGCGAAGCCAAGGGTTTTATCGAGGACTTCAGCCTGGGCGGCACCACGCGTAACTGGTACTCCCATGAAAGCAAGTACCGTGGGGGCACCTTCGAGTACAAGAAGCACGGCGAAACCCGCACCGACCGCAATCGTACCAACTGGGTACAGGGCACCATCCTCAACGCCAGCTCGGGTTTCACCCAGGGTACCGTGGGCGTCAAGACCGAATTGGCGGTCTACAACGCACTGGTCCTGGACCGCAGCAAGCGTGACATCAAGGGCGGCTCCAACCGTACCCTGGCCGACTCCAACGGCGATGCAGTCGACCAGTGGAGCAAACTGGGCCTGGCCAACGTGCAGTTCCGCGTCTCCAACACCACCCTGACCGCCGGTCGCCAGAACTTCAGCAGCGGCATCGTCGATACCATCGGCAACCGTGCGCTGCCTTCGAGCTTCGAAGGGGTGAGTTTCAACAGCGAAGAGTTCAGCAACCTGTCGTTCCAGGGCGGCGTGTTCGACCGCGTTTCGCCACGTACCGAACAGAGCCTGTCGAAATTCCGCAGTGAATACGGCAACGGCGCTGAAACCGACAAGGTGTCGACCCTGGGCCTGAACTACCAGCCGCTGAAAAGCCTGAAAACCAGCATCTTCGCCGCCAACGTCAAAGACTTCTGGAACCAGTACTACTTCGGCGCGACCCATGAACTGGGCGACAGCTCGGTATTGGGCCTGACCACCGGCCTGAACTACTACAAGACCGTCGACGAAGGCAAAAAGTTGATGGGCGAAATCGACAACGACACCTACTCGCTGTCGCTCGGTCTGACCCACCAGGCGCACAGCCTGACCTTCGCGTACCAGGCAGTGAACGGTAACGAGTACTTCGACTACCTGCACGAAACCAACGGCATCTACCTGGCCAACTCCCTGACCTCGGACTTCAACGGCCCGAACGAGAAGTCCTTCCAGATCGCCTACGCCATCAACATGGCCGAATACGGCGTGCCAGGCCTGAAGTTCAACGCTTACTCAGCGCGCGGCTGGGGCATCGACGGCACCCACTACACCGGCAACGGTGGTCGGGCCAAGTTCGCCTATGACGGCATCCAGAGCCAAGACGGCGAAAAACACCAGGAATACGGTGTAGGCGCCTCTTACGCAATCCAGAGCGGCCCACTCAAAGCCACGGGCATTCGTGCGACCTACGTTGAGCACCGTGGCAGTGAGTTCCAGTCCGACGGCAGCATCAAAGAGTTCCGTTTGGTCACCACCATCCCGTTCAACATCCTTTAATCAGCGCCAGGTAGACGGCGGGCTCAGGACGAGCCCGCCCTCTATGCTCGTCTGGTTCCATCGATTGCAGAGGGCTCCGAATGAACATGCTCCCGTTACAAGCTGCCATTGCCGCTGCGCTGTTGAGCGTGGCGGTCGGCATTTCGGCCAAACCGCTGGTGGTCTGCACCGAAGCCAGCCCGGAAGGTTTCGATCCGGTCCTGTACACCACGGCCGTCACCGCCGACGCCGCCGCCGAAACCCTGTTCAACCGTCTGGTGGACTTCAAGCCCGGCACCACCGAAGTGATCCCGGCGCTGGCCAAGGCCCTGCCGGAAATCAGCGCCGATGGCCTGACCTACACCTTCCACCTGCGTGACGACATCAAGTTCCACACCACCGACTATTTCAAACCCACGCGCAACCTGAACGCCGACGACGTGCTTTGGAGCTTCCAGCGCCAGCTGGACCCGAAACACCCGTGGCACACCAAGTCCAACGTGGGCTACCCGTACTTCGAAAGCATGGGCTTCAAGGAACTGCTCAAGAGCGTCGAGAAGACCGACGATCACACCGTGGTCTTCACCCTGACCCGTCCGGAAGCACCGTTCCTGGCCGACCTGGCCATGGCGTTTTCGTCGATCCACTCGGCCGAATACGCCGACCAGTTGCTCAAGTCCGGCAAGACCGATGACCTCAACGCCAAGCCGGTCGGCACCGGCCCGTTCATCTTCACCCGCTACGCCAAGGACGCCCAGGTGCGTTTCAAGGCCAACCCGGACTACTTCCGCGGCAAGCCGCCGGCCGACCCGCTGATCCTGGCGATCACCACCGACAACAACGTGCGCCTGCAGAAGCTCAAGGCCAACGAATGCCAGATCGCGCTGTATCCGAAGCCCGACGACATCCCGAGCATCAAGAAAGACCCGAACCTGAAAGTCGATGAACTGGCGGCCATGACCACCAGCTACACTGCCTTGAACACCACCCACAAATACATGAGCGACGCGCGGGTGCGTCACGCGATCAACATCGCGTTCGACAAGGCCGGCTACACTGAGGCCCTGTACGGCAAAGGCAACGCAGTTGTCGGCACCGGTCCGTATCCGCCGACGTTGCTGGGTTTCAACAACACGTTGAAAAACCCGCCACGCGACCTCGACAAGGCCCGCGCCCTGCTCAAGGAAGCCGGCGTGCCGGAAGGCACCGAGTTCACCCTGTTCACCCGTAACGGCGGCGGCCCGACCAACCCCAACCCGATGCTCGGCGCCCAGCGCATGCAAGCGGACCTGGCCCAGATCGGCCTGAAGGTCAACATCAAGGTGATGGAGTGGGGCGAGATGCTCAAACGCGCCAAAGCGGGCGAGCACGACATGGTCTCTGCAGGTTGGGCCGGCGATAACGGCGACCCGGACAACTTCCTCACCCCGAACCTGAGTTGCGATGCGGCCAAGAACGGCGAAAACTACGCCCGTTGGTGTAATAAAGAATTTCAGGACCTGATCGACAAGGCGCGTGCCATCGCTGAACCCACCCAGCGCGCTGCACTCTATGAACAAGCACTGGACGTCTTTGACAAGGATCAACCGTGGATCCCCATGGCTTATCCGAAAATGTTCACCGCCATGCGCAAAAACGTCGAGGGTTATACCCAAAGCCCACTGACGACCAATAACTTCGCCACCACCCAGGTGAAGTAAATAAGAAAAAACGCTCGGCACCGTCGACGTTGACGGTGCCGGACCTGCCTAACCGGCTGATTGAGGTACACCACAAGATGTTTAGTTTTATTGCCCGCCGATTGGGGTTATTGATCCCCACCTTCTTCGGCATCACGTTGCTGACGTTTGCGTTGATCCGCATGATTCCAGGCGACCCCGTAGAAGTCATGATGGGCGAACGCCGGGTCGACCCCGAGATGCACGCACAGGCAATGGAACGCCTTGGCCTTAACAAGCCGTTGTATGCGCAGTACCTGGACTACATCGGCAAGCTGGCCCAAGGCGACCTTGGCGAATCCCTGCGCACGCGCACCAGCGTGTGGACCGAGTTCACCGCACTCTTCCCGGCGACCCTGGAGCTGTCCATGGCCGCCCTGTTGTTCGCCGGTATCCTGGGCCTGTTGGCGGGGGTGATCGCGGCCTTGAAGCGAGGATCGCTGTTCGACCACGGGGTGATGGGCATCTCCCTCGCGGGCTATTCGATGCCGATCTTCTGGTGGGGCCTGATCCTGATCATGTTCTTCTCGGTGAGCCTGGGCTGGACCCCGGTTTCCGGGCGTATCGACCTGCTCTACGACATCGAGCCACGCACCGGCTTCATGCTGATCGACACCCTGCTGGCCAACGAGCCTGATGCGTTCTGGGACGCCCTGCACCACCTGATCCTGCCGGCCATCGTGCTCGGCACCATCCCGCTGGCGGTGATTGCGCGGATGACCCGTTCGTCGATGCTCGAAGTGTTGCGCGAAGACTACATCCGCACCGCCAAGGCCAAAGGCCTGTCGCCGGCGCGCGTGGTGTTCATCCATGGCCTGCGGAATGCGCTGATCCCGGTGCTCACCGTGGTCGGCCTGCAAGTCGGCACCCTGCTGGCTGGTGCGGTATTGACCGAAACCATCTTCTCCTGGCCCGGCATCGGCAAATGGCTGATCGAAGCCATTGGCGCACGGGACTACCCGGTGGTGCAAAACGGCATCCTGCTGATCGCCTGCCTGGTGATCCTGGTGAACTTCGTGGTGGATGTCCTCTACGGCTTCGCCAACCCACGCATCCGTCACCAGCGCTGAGATCATGACCATGACCACACCTACTCCAGTGTCAGCAGTCGATCAGAGCCTGCTGTACCCGTCGCCGTACAAAGAATTCTGGCAAGCCTTCTCCAAGAACAAAGGCGCGGTTGCCGGCCTGCTGTTCATGTTGCTGATCGTGTTCTGCGCGCTGTTCGCCCCGTGGGTGGCGCCGCATAACCCCAGCGAGCAATACCGCGACTTCCTGCTGACCCCGCCGTCGTGGCTGGAAGGCGGGCAGATCCAGTTCCTGCTCGGCACCGACGAACTCGGCCGTGACTTGCTCTCGCGCTTGATCCAGGGCTCGCGCCTGTCGCTGCTGATCGGCTTGTCGTCGGTGGTGATGTCGCTGATTCCGGGCATCCTGCTCGGGCTGTTCGCCGGGTTCTTCCCGCGCCTGCTCGGCCCAACCATCATGCGCCTGATGGACATCATGCTGGCCCTGCCATCACTGCTGCTGGCCGTCGCCATTGTCGCGATCCTCGGCCCTGGCCTGATCAACACCGTGATCGCCATCGCCATCGTCTCGCTGCCGTCCTACGTGCGTCTGACCCGCGCTGCGGTGATGGGCGAACTCAACCGCGACTACGTGACCGCCGCCCGCCTCGCCGGTGCCGGCCTGCCGCGCCTGATGTTCATCACCGTGCTGCCCAACTGCATGGCGCCGCTGATCGTGCAGGCGACCTTGAGTTTCTCTTCGGCGATCCTCGATGCCGCCGCGCTGGGCTTCCTCGGCCTGGGCGTGCAACCGCCAACGCCGGAGTGGGGCACCATGCTGGCTTCGGCCCGTGACTACATCGAACGCGCCTGGTGGGTCGTGAGCCTGCCGGGTCTGACCATTTTGCTCAGCGTGCTGGCAATCAACCTGATGGGCGACGGCCTGCGCGACGCGCTGGACCCGAAACTCAAGAACGCCGCCTGAGGAGATTCCCATGTCACTGTTAGAAATCAAGAATCTCAACGTGCGCTTCGGCGACAAGACCGCCGTGCCGGTGGTCGATGGCCTCGACATCAGCGTCGACAAAGGCGAAGTCCTGGCGATCGTGGGAGAGTCGGGCTCGGGTAAATCCGTGACCATGATGGCGCTGATGGGCCTGATCGAACACCCCGGCATCGTCACCGCCGACGCCCTGAACTTCGACGGCAAGGACATGCTCAAGCTGAGCAACCGCCAGCGTCGGCAGATCGTCGGCAAAGACCTGGCGATGGTGTTCCAGGACCCGATGACCGCGCTGAACCCCAGTTACACCGTGGGTTTCCAGATCGAAGAAGTGCTGCGCCTGCACCTGAAGATGTCCAGCAAGCAAGCACGCAAGCGTGCCATCGAACTGCTGGAAAAAGTCGAGATCCCCGGCGCCGCCAGCCGGATGGATGCCTACCCGCACCAACTGTCCGGCGGTATGAGCCAACGCGTGGCCATCGCCATGGCGATTGCCGGCGAGCCGAAGTTGCTGATCGCCGACGAACCGACCACCGCCTTGGACGTGACCATCCAGGCCCAGATCATGGACCTGCTGCTGGCCCTGCAGAAAGAGCAGAACATGGGCCTGGTGCTGATCACCCACGACCTCGCGGTCGTTGCGGAAACCGCCCAGCGCGTGTGTGTGATGTATGCCGGCCAAGCCGTGGAAGTCGGCCAGGTGCCGCAACTGTTCGACATTCCGGCGCATCCCTACAGCGAAGCGCTGCTCAAGGCGATTCCGGAACACAGCCTCGGTGCCGCGCGCCTGGCCACGCTGCCCGGCATCGTGCCCGGCCGTTATGACCGCCCGCAAGGCTGCCTGCTGTCGCCGCGTTGCCCCTACGTGCAAGACAGCTGCCGCCAGACCCGCCCGGGCCTGGACCCTAAATCGAACAGCCTCGCGCGCTGCTTCTACCCCTTGAACCAGGAGGTGGCGTAATGGCCGTCGTTCTTACCGCCCGCGACCTGACCCGTCACTACGAAGTGTCCCGAGGCCTGTTCAAGGGCCACGCCACCGTGCGCGCCCTCAATGGGGTGTCCTTCGAACTGGAAGCCGGCAAGACCCTCGCCGTGGTGGGCGAGTCGGGCTGCGGCAAATCCACCCTGGCCCGTGCGCTGACGCTGATTGAAGAGCCATCCTCGGGCTCGTTGAAAATCGCCGGCCAGGAAGTCGCCGGCGCCGACAAGGCGCAGCGCAAGCAATTGCGCAAAGACGTGCAGATGGTGTTCCAGAGCCCGTATGCCTCGTTGAACCCGCGGCAGAAAGTCGGCGATCAACTGGCTGAACCGCTGCTGATCAACACCCACCTGTCCGCCGCCGAACGCCGCGAAAAGGTCCAGGCGATGATGAAGCAGGTGGGCCTGCGCCCTGAGCACTATCAGCGCTACCCGCACATGTTCTCCGGCGGCCAGCGCCAACGGATCGCCCTGGCCCGGGCGATGATGCTGCAACCCAAAGTGCTGGTGGCGGATGAGCCGACCTCGGCACTGGACGTGTCGATCCAGGCCCAGGTGCTCAACCTGTTCATGGACCTGCAGCAGGAATTCAACACCGCCTACGTGTTCATTTCCCACAACCTTGCGGTGGTGCAACACGTCGCCGACGACGTGATGGTGATGTACCTCGGGCGCCCGGTGGAAGTCGGCCCCAAGGGCGACATCTACGCGCGCCCCCTGCACCCGTACACCCAGGCGCTGCTGTCGGCCACACCGACCATCCACCCGGACCCGAACAAGCCGAAGATCAAGATCGTCGGCGAACTGCCCAACCCGCTGAACCCGCCGTCCGGCTGCGCTTTCCACAAGCGCTGCCCGTATGCGACCGCGCGGTGCAGCAGCGAGGAGCCGCAGTTGCGGGCGTTGGATAACCGCCAGGTGGCTTGCCACTATGCGGAGCAGTTCGTCGCCTGAAACGAGCGTCGCGCTGCCCTGTGGGGGGCGCGGTGACACAGCGTTCTACGGCCCTTCCCGTCAGGTTGCGCATCAGCCTGGCGGGAGGGGCTTTTTTCGGTGTTGCGAGTGTCAGGCGCCCTCTCGAAGGTATTTCTTGACCCCCCAATGCCAAAGCAATCGAGACAACAGCAAGAAGGCCAGAGTCGCCAGTACAGCGCCCGCCAAAGACCGCCCCGTCGTCATCCCCATCGCTGATTGCGCGGGCACTTCCATGATGAAAAAGACAGGGACTACGGTCATGATCACGACCTGGATCCACTCCGGATACGCGCCGGACGGGAACCGTCCGGTGGTCAGAAACATAAACAACAGGTGGGAAATGTTGCCGGTTTTCTTGGTCCAGAACGCCAGACTGGCAATGCTGAACCAGACCGAATAAACCAGCGCACACGCGAGGACCATGAAGACCAAGAAAGCGCCGAGCGTCTGCAATGTCAGTTGCCCTTGCGCATGACTGCCACCCAGCATCAGACCCAGCCCCAGCAGGACCCCGAAAATATGCCAGAGGCGCAACTGCCCAAAGGCCAGAATGGTTTGCACATCAACCGGTTTGGACAAATAAGTATCAATGGACTTGCTGATGATCAACTTCGAGGCGGCCTCGCAGTTGGGCAATACCACCATTTGTACAAAGGAGCGAATAAGGATAAAGGCACCATACAACACAATCGACTGCTGTTTATTCCAGCCACCAATTGTCTCGACATTCCCAAAGAAAATCTCAATCACGACATAAACGGACAATCCCAGTAGGGCTGTATTCAACAGGCTGACAAAGACCGGCACGCGGTCTTTCATATTGGCCTGCAACCTTGCTGTCAGAAGCGCCTTGACTGCGCTCAACGTCTTCATTATCCGAACACCGAATAACGTTTTACACCTTTGGCCCAGATAAAATTAGCCAACAACGAAAGTGCAGCAACCAGCACAACCTGAAATAGCAATCCATTAACCAACTGTTCGTTTGTCAACTCGCCCATGATGATTCTGATTGGAAAGCTAATAATGTAAGGGAACGGTGACCACTCAAGTACCGACTGCATCCAGCCCGGATAAAGCGTCAACGGAGCAAGGACCCCACCAAACAGCGTGAGCATGTAAGTCAACACCAGATCAAAGGCACTTGCCTGATCGGACCAGAACGCCGCAAGCCCGCCGATGAAATAAAGTAAATAGTTGATGGCAAAACCCAGTATGACTCCGAGCAGTGCAGGCATCAGATAGCTCAGGTGCAAATACTTACCCGCTTCGGAAAATAGGAATACGCCAGCCATCAGGAAAAATATCGGTATGACTCTGACCATCGCCGAAGCCATTTCACCCAGAAAGTAATAGAAGGCAATATTGAACGGCTTCAACAGGAAACTGCCAATATCCCCCGAATGAATGTCGCTCTCTACTTCTTCAGCAGCTGTACTGGAGACGATTTCGCCAACCAGAAATACCAGCGCAAAGTAAGCGGCAAACCTGGCCGGGGTAAAACCTTCCAGTGCGGCATCCTTTGCAATGCCCATCCAGATGACCATCATGAATAACGGCACCAAAGAGGCGAGTACCAATACAAACAACTCTGCGCGATGCGCAACCTTGCGACGAATGGCTGTGCGCGCAACGCCTGCGACTTTCATGGCAAACCGGCTCACGCGACACACTCCCCGGGCGCACCCTTGACCTTTTGCCCGGCGTCGGCCTGAGAGGCCATGAACAGCTTCAGCAGAGCCTCTTCGATCGGTGGATCACCGATGGAAATGTCGATGACCGGCTGCTCGGCCAGAACCTGCGAACAGACACCCACCACCTCGGCAGCCGGCACCAGCAACTCATGCACAAAGCCGTCTGCGGAGCGCACCAGACCGTACCGGCCAAGTGCCGAAGCCATAACGCTTTCAGACAATTCCACCGTAATGATGCGGTGATCCGACATGCGTTTACGCAGCGACTCCAGGGTGTCATCGAAGGAGATCTTGCCATCGGAAACGACAACGACTCGCTCACACAGGGCTTCAATATCCTGCATGTAATGCGACGTCAGCAGAACGCTCACATTGCGCTCGCGGCCATAGTCCCGAATAAATGAACGAACTATCTTTTGCACCCCGACATCGAGCCCGATAGTCGGCTCGTCGAGAAAAAGAACCTTGGGGTCATGAAGTAACGATGCGACCAGCTCACACTTCATTTTCTCGCCAAGCGACAGGGTTCGCACCGGCGCCTTGGCCAACTTCGATACCTTAAGCAATTCATCCAGATAGCCATAGGTCTGCTTGAACTGTTCATCGGAGATTTCGAATATCTTCTGATTCAGCCGGAAAGTTTCCATGGCCGGCAAGTCCCAGATCAACTGTTGACGTTGCCCCATGATCAGCGAGATGGACTTGAGAAATTCCTTGCTCCGCAATTGTGGTTGATAACCGAGAACCGATATTTGTCCTGCCGTCGGATAGAGCAGCCCCGACAGAATTTTCAATGTAGTGGTTTTACCTGCGCCATTCGGTCCGAGAAAGCCTACGACCTCACCCTGCTTGACAGTAAATGAAATATCGTCAACAGCCGTCTTCTCTGAACTCTTGGGAGATACCAGACTTGTCAGCCAACCGAGCGGCCCTTCCGAGCGCTCTTTAATCAGGTAGGTTTTGGACAAATTTTTTACACTAATACAATCCATCGCATGCGAGACCTTGAAGAAAATGAGCTATCCATTGCGCATATCGTTTCAACGCCGACTTGAATATCACGCACCGATCCACGTCATCAAGAAACGTTATTACACATTTAAATTCTGAATTCACAGTACTGATTTATGATTGCACTTATCGACGCTTGATTGACATCTCGCGCAAGCCCATCGATTAATGAAGCCAGACTCGATGATAGTAACGCGGAACACTCTAGCCCGCGGCTCTTTGCTTTTTCAGATTTGCCAATGGATTAGAAACTAATCGATAGTGACTTCAGCGTCGAGAGCAAAACGCGAGGTCACGCAAAAGAAGAGTAGAACCACAAATGACAGGGAAAGATCGTACAGAAAAATCCTACAGCGTGATTTTGATCCGTTGAAAAAACCTTCTCCCTTGTTGCGCATCAGCCGAGGAAGAAGAGGTTTTCTATTGCCCGGAATTTACGACTAGCTGTCGCCATCGTCGTAGGTTTCACTGTCTTCGCCTTCATTATAAGAGTTTTCCGCATCCTCCTTGGGCGCGGGTTGGGACTGCGGCTGCCAGCCGCCGGAGTTGACCTCCTTCTGTTTTTTCTTGGTGACGGGGCCAGTGTCTTTCCACTGGGGCGTTCCGGCGTCGGCCAGTTGCAGCCCATGTGCCCCGGCGCTTGAGATCCCCAAGGACACCAGTAGCACCAGGGGAATGGCACGTTTAGTTATACGCACCCTTGTCTCCTATTTCCGTCGGTGAGTGGGTGTCGTAGTCGAAACGCTAGACCGGAAGCGGGGTTAGCGCCAATTCCCCTGACTAATGAAAACCTGACTGTGGGAGCTGGCTTGCCTGCGATGGCATCCACTGGGTGTGCCTGATGGACTGAGGTGCCTGCATCGCAGGCAAGCCTGCTCCCACATTTTGGATTTTCGGCAGACATAAAAAAGGGCAAAGCCATGACAGCTTCGCCCTCTTGTCCACCGCTCAGAGCTTAATGGTGCTCGCGGGTCGCACGGAATTTCACATCCGGCCAACGCTCTTCCATCAGCGCCAGGTTGACCCGGGTCGGCGCCAGGTAGGTCAGGTGACCGCCGCCGTCGACCGCGAGGTTTTCCACGGCTTTGTTGGAGAACTCTTCCAACTTCTTCTTATCGCTGCACTCGATCCAGCGCGCGGAGTACACAGTGATCGGCTCGTAGGAGCATTCGACCTTGTATTCCTCTTTCAGGCGACTGGCGACCACATCGAACTGCAGCACACCGACGGCGCCGAGGATGATGTCGTTGCTGCGCTCGGGGAAGAACACCTGGGTCGCGCCCTCTTCCGCCAGTTGCTGCAAGCCTTGGCGCAGTTGCTTGGATTTCAGCGGGTCGCGCAGACGCACGCGGCGGAACAGTTCCGGGGCGAAGTGCGGGATGCCGGTGAAGCCCAGCGTTTCGCCTTCGGTGAAGGTGTCGCCGATCTGGATGGTGCCGTGGTTGTGCAGGCCGATGATGTCGCCGGCGTAGGCTTCTTCGAGCTGTTCACGCTCGGAGGAGAAGAACGTCAGGGCATCGCCGATTCGCACGTCCTTGCCGGTGCGAACGTGGCGCATCTTCATGCCTTTTTCGTATCTGCCGGAGCAGATTCGCATAAAGGCGATACGGTCGCGGTGTTTGGGGTCCATGTTCGCCTGGATCTTGAACACGAAGCCCGAGAATTTCTCCTCCACCGGCTCCACGGTGCGCTCGTTGGCGACCCGGGCCAGCGGGCGCGGGGCCCAGTCCACCACGGCGTCGAGCACGTGGTCGACACCGAAGTTGCCCAATGCGGTACCGAAGAACACCGGGGTCAGTTGGCCGTCGAGGAATTCCTGCTGGTTGAACTCGTGGCAGGCGCCCTGCACCAGTTCCAGCTGGTCGACGAAGCGGTCGTACTCATCGCCCAAGTGGGCGCGGGCTTCGTCGGAGTCGAGCTTCTCGATGATTTTCACATCGGTGCGTTCGTGACCGTGGCCGGCGGTGTAGACAATGATGTAGTCGTCGGCCAGGTGGTACACGCCCTTGAAGTCGCGGTAGCAACCGATCGGCCAGGTAATCGGCGCCGCCTTGATCTTCAGCACCGCTTCGATTTCGTCGAGCAGCTCGATCGGATCGCGGATGTCGCGGTCGAGTTTGTTGATAAAGCTGACGATCGGCGTGTCGCGCAGGCGGCAGACGTCCATCAACGCGATGGTGCGTGGCTCGACGCCCTTACCGCCGTCGAGGACCATCAAGGCCGAGTCCACCGCGGTCAGGGTGCGGTAGGTGTCTTCGGAGAAGTCTTCGTGGCCCGGGGTGTCGAGCAGGTTGATCATGTGATCGCGATACGGGAACTGCATGACCGACGTGGTAATGGAAATACCCCGTTGCTTTTCCATTTCCATCCAGTCGGAGGTGGCATGGCGGTCGGATTTGCGGGATTTCACCGTGCCGGCCACTGCGATCGCCTTGCCCATCAGCAAGAGCTTCTCGGTGATGGTGGTTTTACCGGCATCGGGGTGGGAAATAATGGCGAAAGTGCGGCGTTTCGCGACTTCGGCGGCCTGGTGGGTCATGGGAAATCGCCTGGCAGGTGAGTCAAAAAAGGGCGGCGAGTATAGCGCAAACCCAGGGTGCCGGACCACCGTTCACCCGGTTGGGGGTGGCTAAATACTGCCAAGTATGGAACCTTTTAAAAGGTAGAGACGTCCACTCCCCTGCAACCGCACTCGAAACAGGGGCTGAAAAATCAGCAAGTTAGCCTGACGAGGCTGCGCTCATGGCTTGACCTCATGCCGCTTTTGCCGGCATGGGCGAGCTGCTTTTCGCGACCACATTCAACGGCAGCCAGCAGTGGCATGCCACGCAGGAATGTGTTCGCCGACAGAAGAAAAAAGGAGTCCGCCTGTGGCTATTCGCTATGGCAAAGGGCTGATAGGAGGAGCGGTTGTCGTCGCTCTCCTGGCCCTGCTGATCCACTGGATCGGCATCAACACCATCGAACTGTACCGCGACGATTTGTTGTTTTACCTGCAAGCTCACCTGATTCTCGTCCTAGTCTCCATGCTGGCCGCCCTGATTGTGGGCCTCCCCGCCGGTATCCTGCTCAGCCGCCCGAACATGGTCGGGCGCGCCGAACGCTTCATGCAGATCTTCAACATCGGCAACACCGTACCTCCCCTGGCCGTACTGGCCATCGCCCTCGGCGTCCTCGGCATCGGCAGCGGCCCGGCGATCTTCGCGCTGTTCCTCGCTTCATTGCTGCCCATCGTGCGCAACACCTACGAAGGCCTGAAAAACGTCCAGGGCTCGCTGAAAGAAGCCGCCACCGGCATCGGCATGACCCCGCGCCAGGTGCTGTTTCGCGTCGAGTTGCCGAACGCCGTGCCAATCATCATCGGCGGCGTGCGCGTGGCCCTGGCGATCAACGTCGGCACCGCGCCGCTGGCATTCCTGATCGGCGCCAACAGCCTGGGCAGCCTGATCTTCCCCGGCATCGCCCTGAACAATCAGCCGCAATTGCTGCTCGGCGCCGCGTGTACCGCGCTGTTGGCCCTGCTGCTCGACGGTCTGGTGACCATGGGCAGCCGCCTCTGGCTGGAACGCGGAGTGCGTGCGTCTTAAGGCTCGGCAAAGGAATTCACATGAAAAAACTGACATTGATATTGAGCTGCGTCCTGCTGTTTGCAGGGGTTGCGCAAGCCGCTGAAAAACCGGTCATCCGCATCGGCGCACGGGTGTTCACTGAACAGACCCTGCTCGCCGAAATCACTTCCCAGTACCTGCGCACCAAGGGTTACGACACCCGCGTGACCGGGGGCCTGGGCAGCAACCTGGCGCGCAGTGCCCAGGAAAGCGGGCAACTGGACCTGATCTGGGAATACACCGGCGTGTCGCTGGTGGCCTACAACCATGTGGACGAGAAGCTCGACAGCGAACAGTCCTACGCTCGGGTAAAAGAACTCGACGCGAAAAAAGGCCTGGTCTGGCTGTCGCCATCGAAATTCAGCAACACCTACGCGCTGGCATTGCCTGAGAACGTGGCCCAGGAATTCCCGCAGATCAACACGATCAGCGATCTGACCCAAGCCCTCGCGGAAAAAACCAAGGCCACGCGCCTGGTGGCCCTGGACACCGAGTTCGCCAACCGTTCCGACGGCATGGGCGGCATGGTCAAGCTCTACGACATGAACCTGACCCGCAAAAACACCCGGCAGATGGACGCCGGGCTGGTCTACACCGCGTTGCGTAACGGCCAGGTGTTTGCCGGCCTGGTGTACACCACTGACGGGCGCCTGAATGCCTTCAAATTGAAGCTGCTCGAAGACGACAAGCACTACTTCCCGGACTACACCGCCGCGCCGGTGGTGCGTCAGGTTTATCTCGACGCCCATCCTGAACTGGCCGCCGATCTGAAGCCGCTGGCTGCCCTGTTCGACGACGCAACCATGCGCCAGCTGAACGCGCGGGTCGACGTCGGCCATGAAAGCCCGTCAGCTGTTGCCGCCGATTTCCTGCGCCAGCATCCACTCAACTAAGAGGAGAAGACATGGATTTTTTAAACGCCTTTTCCCATCTTGATTGGGCCCAAGTCCTGCACCTGACTTGGCAGCACATCACCCTGGTCGGCATTGCCGTGATCCTCGCGATTGTCGTCGGCGTGCCCCTCGGCGTGCTGATGACCCGCTTCCCGAGCCTGGCCGGCCCGCTGCAAGCCAGCGCCACCGTGCTGCTGACCGTGCCGTCCATCGCCCTGTTTGGCCTGCTGCTGCCGTTCTACTCCAAATTCGGCCAGGGCCTGGGACCAATGCCGGCGATCACCGCCGTGTTCCTCTACTCCCTGCTGCCGATCATGCGTAACACCTACCTGGCCCTGACCGGCGTGGAACCGGGCATCCGCGAAGCCGCCAAAGGCATCGGCATGACCTTCGGCCAGCGCCTGCGCATGGTCGAACTGCCCATCGCCGTACCGGTGATCCTCGCCGGTGTACGCACCGCCGTGGTGATGAACATCGGCGTGATGACCATCGCCGCCACCATCGGCGCCGGCGGCCTGGGTGTACTTATTCTGGCTTCCATCAGCCGCAGCGACATGTCGATGCTGATCGTCGGCGCCGTGCTGGTCAGTCTCCTGGCCATCTTCGCCGACCTGCTTCTGCAATGGCTGCAACGCTCGCTGACTCCAAAAGGACTGCTCAAATGATCGAACTTCAACACCTGACCAAGACTTTCCAAAGCAACGGCAAGACTGTCTCCGCCGTGAACGACGTAAGCCTGACCGTCAACGAAGGCGAGATTTGCGTATTCCTCGGCCCCTCGGGCTGCGGCAAGAGCACCACGCTGAAAATGATCAACCGCCTGATCAAGCCCACCTCGGGCAAGATCCTGATCAACGGCGAAGACACCACCGACCTCGACGAAGTGACCCTGCGTCGCAACATCGGCTACGTGATCCAGCAGATCGGCCTGTTCCCGAACATGACCATCGAGGAAAACATCGTGGTCGTGCCCAAGTTGCTGGGCTGGGACAAGCAGAAATGCCACGACCGCGCCCGCGAGTTGATGAGCATGATCAAGCTCGAGCCCAAGCAGTACCTGCACCGCTACCCGCGTGAATTGTCCGGTGGCCAGCAACAGCGCATCGGCGTGATCCGGGCGCTGGCGGCGGATGCACCGTTGTTGCTGATGGATGAGCCGTTCGGCGCGGTCGACCCGATCAACCGCGAGATGATCCAGAACGAGTTCTTCGAGATGCAGCGCGCGCTGAACAAGACCGTGATCATGGTCAGCCACGACATCGACGAAGCCATCAAGCTGGGTGACAAGATCGCCATCTTCCGCGCCGGCAAACTGCTGCAGATCGACCACCCGGACACCCTGCTGGCGCACCCGGCGGATGAGTTCGTCAGCAACTTCGTCGGCCAGGACAGCACCCTCAAGCGTCTGCTGCTGGTAAAAGCCGAAGACGCGGCAGACAACGCCCCGTCGGTCAGCCCGGAAACCCCGGTGGCCGATGCCCTGGAGCTGATGGACGAACTCGACCGCCGCTATGTGGTGGTCACCTGCGCCGACAACAAGGCGCTGGGCTATGTGCGCCGTCGCGACCTGCACCGTCAGACCGGCACTTGCGGTCAATACCTGCGCGAATTCAACGCCACGGCCGCGTATGACGAGCACTTGCGCATCCTGTTGTCGCGCATGTACGAGTTCAACCGTTCATGGTTGCCGGTGATGGACGCCGAGCGGGTGTTTTTGGGCGAAGTGACCCAGGAATCGATTGCCGAGTACCTGAGCTCCGGCAAGTCGCGTGGCGGCAAGACCAGTATCGTTTCGCCTGCCGAAACCGCCCTGGCCTGACCTGACACAACACGCTTAAAACTGTGGGAGGGGGCTTGCCCCCGATGGCGGTGTATCAGTCAATATATTCATGACTGACACACTGCCATCGGGGGCAAGCCCCCTCCCACATTTGGTCCGTGGTGTGTCAGGGAAATCCCCCTGATTATCCGCCTGCGGGGAACATCAATCCGTCACACCGGTCGGTTACATAAGTAGCTGCACCCGGTCCCGCGACGAACGCGTGCAAAAACGCGACATTTTTAGTTGATCTCAAGCCCCTCACGCCCTAAAGTTCGCGCCGAACGTCCATGCTGGAAACGATCCATCCGGCTCAAGTACTGACGACGAGACAGCAAGGCCAAGGGAAGCTTATCCCATGGCCTTTTTGCTTTCGGCGACATGCCTTGGGAAGTAGGCGAACCAAAGTGGGGATACGGAGGACGTTCATTTGCACCCATTGATCAATTTAGTTTGCCCTTAGGAGTTCCCAGCATGTCGATCAACGTCGAAGATTATTTCGCGCGCGCCACTTTTGACAAAATGAAGGCGTTCGCCGACAAGCAAGAAACCCCGTTCGTGGTGATCGACACCGCGATGATCAGCCAGGCCTACGATGACCTGCGCGCCGGTTTCGAATTCGCCAAAATCTATTACGCAGTCAAGGCCAACCCGGCCGTCGAGATCATCGACCTGTTGAAAGACAAGGGGTCGAGCTTCGACATCGCCTCGATCTACGAGCTGGACAAGGTCATGGCCCGCGGCGTCAGCCCCGACCGTATCAGCTACGGCAACACCATCAAGAAATCCAAGGACATCCGCTACTTCTACGAGAAGGGCGTGCGCCTGTTCTCCACCGACTCCGAAGCCGATCTGCGCAACATCGCCAAGGCCGCGCCGGGCTCGAAAATCTATGTGCGTATCCTCACCGAAGGCTCGACCACGGCTGACTGGCCTCTGTCGCGCAAATTCGGCTGCCAGACCGACATGGCCATGGACCTGCTGATCCTCGCCCGCGACCTGGGCCTGGTGCCGTATGGCCTCTCGTTCCACGTCGGCTCGCAACAGCGCGACATCAGCGTGTGGGACGCGGCGATCGCCAAGGTCAAAGTGATCTTCGAGCGCCTGAAGGAAGAAGACGGCATCCACCTCAAGCTGATCAACATGGGTGGCGGCTTCCCGGCCAACTACATCACCCGCACCAACAGCCTGGAAACCTATGCCGAAGAAATCATCCGCTTCCTCAAGGAAGACTTCGGCGACGACCTGCCGGAAATCATCCTGGAACCGGGCCGTTCGTTGATCGCCAACGCCGGCATCCTGGTCAGCGAAGTGGTGCTGGTGGCACGTAAATCGCGCACCGCCGTCGAGCGCTGGGTGTACACGGACGTGGGCAAGTTCTCCGGCCTGATCGAAACCATGGACGAAGCCATCAAGTTCCCGATCTGGACCGAGAAGAAAGGCGAGATGGAAGAAGTGGTGATCGCCGGTCCTACCTGCGACAGCGCCGACATCATGTACGAAAACTACAAGTACGGCCTGCCGCTGAACCTGGCGATCGGTGATCGGTTGTACTGGTTGTCGACCGGTGCGTACACCACCAGCTACAGCGCGGTTGAGTTCAATGGCTTTCCGCCGTTGAAGTCGTATTACGTGTAAGACGGCGGCGAACAAAAAACCCATGACCTGTCATGGGTTTTTTTTATCGCTCAGAAACAGGTCATGGCATGTTGCTCATAGGCATCGGCCATCGCCCGAATCCGCGGATCATTCGCCTGCGCCAGCGCCTTGTGCGCCACCCGCAAAAACTTCAGATTGCCGCCTGCCAGCGCCTTGCGCAACCACGCCAGCGCCGCCTCGATCTGGCCGCTGTCGGCCAGCACCGCCGCGTAACTGAACTGCCCACGGAAATCCCCGGCTTCGGCTGAGCGTCGATACCACGCCACGGCAGCGTCCGGATCCCTCGGGCAAAACCGGCCCTCTTCCAGATAGCGCCCCAACAGGTTCATCGACTTGGCGTGGCCCTGCTCCGCCGCCTGGCGATAACACCTCAGCGCGTGCGCCTGGTCCTCGGCGACACCGCGACCGGTGGCCAGCAGGTTGGCGTAGTTGTATTGCCCCCAGTCCAACCCGGCTTCGGCCGCCAGCCGATAGTCCCGCGCCGCCGCCGCTTCGTCGGCGACGCAGCCCCAGCCATGCTCGCGGCAACGCCCCAGCATATTGCGCGCCATCAGGTGCCCGCCCTGCGCCGCGATCTGGAACCAGCGCAGTGCCAGCGCTTCATCGCGCTCGATGCCGCGCCCTTCCAGCAGGATCTGCCCGAGCAAGGCCTGGGCATCCACCACGCCCTCCCTGGCCGCGATCAGGATCGCCTGGGCCGCGCGCACTGGCGAGTCGTCGAGCATGCGCTGCAACTGCTCGACGTTGAGCACTTCTTCACGGCGCAATAAAAAGCCCATGCTCAGACCTCGACCCAGCGACGCAACAGGTTGTGGTAAGTGCCGGTGAGCTGGATCAACGCCGGGTGGTCCGGGACCGCCGCGGTCAGTTGCTGGATCGCACCGTCCATCTCGAACAGCAGGGTGCGCTGGCTGTCTTCGCGCACCAGGCTTTGGGTCCAGAAAAACGAGGCGTAGCGCGCACCGCGGGTCACGGCGTTGACTTTATGCAGGCTGGAGCCGGGGTACAGCACCATATCGCCGGCGGGCAGCTTGACCCGTTGCACGCCGAAGGTGTCCTGGATCTCCAGTTCGCCGCCGTCATAGTCCTCCGGGTCGCTGAAGAACAGCGTGGACGACAGATCGGTACGCACCCGCTCCTGGCTGCCCTTGGGCTGGCGCACGGCATTGTCGATATGAAAGTCGAAACTGCCCCCGGCCGTGTAGCAGTTGAGCAGCGGCGGGAAGACTTTGTGCGGTAACGCCGCCGACATAAACAACGGGTTTTGCCACAACCGCTCCAGCATCGCCGTACCGATTTCCTTGGCCAGCGGGTGGCCTTCGGGCAATTGCAGGTTGTGCTTGGCCTTGGCGGACTGGTGCCCGGCGGTGATTCTACCGTCGGCCCAGTCGGCGGTTTCCAGGGCTTGGCGAATGCGCTGCACTTCCTCACGAGAGAACAGGCCGGGAATATGCAGCAACATGAGCACTACCTGAGAGCGGAAAGACGTTAATGGTATTGATTCTTATCCTCTCTGTAAAACCCGAAGACGAACGAGATCGTAAAAACCGTAAGGAAAAAGTGTAAAGAATGTAAATTAGCTACGAATAGCAATAAGTCGCAATTGATACAAAGTCTTGTTCAGCCTATATTCCGCGGCCTCACATCCTTGGGGAAAGGACACGTCATGTCGCGCACTTGCATAAAAACACCTGCCAGTTCACCACGCCTGCTGGCTTCGGCCATCGGCGTTGCACTCGGCGCCAGCTCTGTCGCCCATCTGGCGCAAGCGGCCGACGACACCGAACAGAAAGGCCAGCGCAACAGCATCTCCCTGGGCGCCACCAGCATCACCGGGGAAGCACAGGACGCCACCTCCTATCAGGTCGAAAAAGCCTCTTCGCAAAAGTACACCGCGCCGCTGGTGGACACGCCGCGCTCGGTCACCGTGGTGCCCCAGCAAGTGCTCAAGGACACCGCCGCCACCTCGTTGCAGGATGCCTTGCGCACCGTGCCCGGCATTACCTTCGGCGCCGGTGAAGGCGGCAACCCCCAGGGCGACCGCCCGTTCATCCGCGGTTTTGACGCCCAGGGCGACACCTACCTGGACGGCGTGCGCGATACCGGCGGCCAGAGCCGTGAGATCTTCGACATCGAATCGATCGAAGTCAGCAAAGGCCCGAACTCTTCGTTCGGCGGGCGTGGCTCGGCCGGCGGCAGCCTCAACCTGGTGAGCAAGACGCCCCAGGCGCGCGACTTCACCAACGGCGGCTTCACCTACGGCTCCGACCAGACCCGCCGCTACGTGCTCGACGTCAACCGCCAATTCCTCGACGACAGCGCCGCGTTCCGCCTGAACCTGATGAGCCACGAACAAAACGTCGCCGGCCGCGACGCGGTGAATTACGACCGTTGGGGCGTGGCACCGTCGCTGACCTTTGGCCTGGGCACGCCGACCCGCGTCAACGTCAGCTACTACCACATGGAAAGCGACGACCTGCCGGATTCGGGGATCCCCTACGGTTACGGCTCCGCGACCGCCACCGCCCACGTACACGACAAACCCAACGACGGCGGCGACAGCAATAACTTCTACGGCCTGAAGAGTCGCGACTTCCGCAAGACCCGCGCCGATATCAGCACGGTCTCCGTCGAACACGACCTGAACGACAACATGACGCTGAAAAACACCCTGCGCCATGGCAACACCGGCCAGGACTATATCCTCACGCAACCGGACGACAGCAAACTCAACGTCAACAAGTTCGGTACCGTGTGGCGCCGCGCCAACAGCCGCGTGTCGACCACCGAGACCACCACCAACCAGACCGATCTGTTCGGCAACTTCCACGCGCTGGGTTTCAAGCACACCTACTCCACCGGCCTCGAGTTCACCGGCGAAGAAACCCGTGTCAGCAGCTACGCCATCAGCCCCAACGCCAACCCGGTCTGCACCGTGGCCAAAGGCAGCCTGGGCGGCCAATGCACCTCGCTGAGCAACCCGAACCCGGACGACGCCTGGACCGGCAGCATCGCGCGCAACTACAACGGCACCAACACCAAAGCCACCAGCCGCGGCGCCTACGTGTTCGACACCATCGAACTGGACCCGAAATGGCTGCTGAACGTCGGCCTGCGCTATGACACCTTCGACACCGAGGCCAACACCAACGCCACCGCCGGGCGCACCAAGATCAAAGACGACAGCCAGTTCTTCAACTGGCAGGCCGGCCTGGTCTGGAAGCCGGTGGAGAACGCCAGCATCTATGCGTCCTACGCCACCTCGGCCACGCCGGCCGGTGGTCTGGTCGGTGAAGGCTCCGACGGCAACCCACTGTCCGCCGGCGCCGCCACCAGCGACCTGCAACCGGAAGAAACCGTCAACTACGAGCTGGGCACCAAGTGGGATCTGTTCCACGACCGCCTTTCGCTGACGGCTGCCGTGTTCCGCACCGAGAAGAAGAACACGCGCATTCTGGTGGATGCCCTGACCTACGAGAACGCCGGTGAATCCCGCGTCGATGGCCTCGAACTCTCGGCCAGCGGCAAACTCACGGATCAATGGCAAGTGTTCGCCGGCTACAGCTACCTCGACAGCGAGCTGGTCAAATCCGGACGCAACGGGCGCAACGGGGTGCTCAGCGCCGGCTCCAGCGAGGGCAACCAAATGCCCAATACGCCGAAGAACACCTTCAGCCTGTGGACCACCTACGACATCACGTCGAAGCTGACCATCGGCGGCGGTGCGTTCTATGTCGACGAGGTCTACGGCGATGCCGGCAACACCGTGTATGTACCGTCCTACACGCGCTACGACGCCATGGCCAGCTACAAGCTGACCAAGAACGTCGACCTGCAACTGAACGTGCAGAACCTGACCGACAAAACCTACTACGACAAGGCCTTCTCGACCCACTTCGCCAACCAGGCGGCCGGGCGCACCGCACTGTTGACCACCAGCTTCCACTTCTAAACGGTCAACCCGCAGCCAACAGCCCCACGCATCGATGCGTGGGGCTTTTGCGTGTTAAACAACAAAGTTTCTCGACAACCCACGGCATAATGCGCGCCGTGCTACAGATATCCAGATGAGCGAGGCGGTCCGACGTGTTGAAGAAAACCCTGTTCCAGTTGCACTGGTTCTTCGGCATCACTGCCGGGCTGGTGCTGGCCTTGATGGGGATCACCGGGGCGGCGGTGTCGTTCCAGGATGAAATACTGCGCGCGCTCAACCCCAGCGTGCTGAGCGTGGCAAAACGCGACGCCGGGGTACTGCCGCCCGCCGAGCTGGTGCGCAAGCTCGAAGCCAGCGAAGGCAAGCGCGTGTCGATGCTGTGGGTGGAAACCGACAGCGGCACCGCCGCACGCGTGTTCTTCACCCCGCCGCCGGGTGAACGGCGCGGCCAGATGCGTTACTTCGACCCCTACACCGGCGACTACATGGGCGACGCCGTCGGCCAGGACGTGTTCGGGTTTCTCCTGCAACTGCACCGCTTCCTGGCCATGGGCGACACCGGCCGGCAAATCACCGGGGCCTGCACGCTGATCCTGCTGTTCTTCTGCCTGTCCGGCCTGTACCTGCGCTGGCCGCGTCAGGTGGCGAACTGGCGCATGTGGCTGACCCTGGACTGGCGCAAAAAAGGTCGCAGCTTCAATTGGGACTTGCACTCGGTGTTCGGCACCTGGTGCCTGTTGTTCTATCTGTTGGCGGCGCTGACCGGCCTGTCGTGGTCCTACGAATGGTACAACCAGGGCCTGAACAAGCTGCTGTCGGACGCCCCGCAGAACGAACGAATGCGCAAACGCGGCCCACCGCCCGCGGGCCCGACGCCGGAAGCCAACTACGCGGCGATCTGGAGCAGCATCTACAGCAGCGCCGGCCCCGACTTGAGTGCCTACAACATCCGCATGCCGGCAGTCGCCGGGCAGCCGGCCACGGTGTTTTACCTGCTGAAAAACTCGCCCCACGACCGCGCGCTGAACCAGATCAACCTGGACCCGGCCACCGGCGCGGTGAAATCCCACGAGCGCTACGCCAGCAAGAGCCTCAAGGCTCAATTGCTGACCAGCCTCTACGCGCTGCACACCGGCAGTTACTTCGGCCTGGTGGGGCGGATCATCCTCACCATCAGCGCGCTGTGCATGCCGTTGTTCTTCATCACCGGCTGGCTGCTGTACCTCGACCGTCGCCATAAAAAGCGCCAGGTACGCGATGCCCGCGAGCGCCTCAGCGCCAATCACAGCCATGCGCCGGCCTGGCTGATCGGCTTCGCCAGCCAGAGCGGTTTTGCCGAACAACTGGCCTGGCAGACCGCCGGGCAACTGCAGGCCGCGGGCTTGCCAGTGAACGTGCAGCCACTGGGCAGCGTCAGCCAGGACCAACTGCGCCAATCAGAAAATGCGCTGTTCGTGGTCAGCACCTTCGGCGACGGCGAAGCCCCCGACAGCGCCCGTGGCTTCGAGCGCAGCGTGCTCGGGCAGGACCTGTCCCTCAAGGGCTTGAACTACTCAGTACTGGCCCTCGGCGATCGCCAGTACCAGCACTTCTGCGGCTTTGCGCGGCGCCTGCACTTCTGGCTGACCAACCAGGGCGGCACCCCGTTGTTCGCCCCCGTGGAAGTCGACAGCGGCGACACCCATGCCCTGCAGCACTGGCAACAACAGCTGGGGCAACTCACCGGGCACACACCGACAGCGGCGTGGCCGAGCGCACAGTATGAAAACTGCAGCTTGAACCAACGCACCTTGCTCAACCCTGGCAGTGTCGGTTCGGCTGTGTACCTGCTGGAGCTGAGCGTGCCGTCAGGGCAACGCTGGACGGCCGGCGACCTGGTGGAAATCCTGCCGCGCAACGGCAGCCGAGCCATCGCGCAGTTCCTCGGGGGCCTGGGCCTGGCCGGCAGCGAGAGCGTACTGATCGACGGCCTGGCGCACACCCTCGACCAGGCTCTGGCCACCCGCCAACTGCCGGACAACCGCGCCCATCTGGTGGGCCTGCATGCCCAGGCGCTGGTGAACGCGCTGGCGCCCCTGGGCATGCGCGAATACTCCATCGCCTCGATTCCCAGCGACGGCGTGCTGGAGTTGATCGTGCGCCAGGAACGTCATCCGGACGGCACACTCGGCCTTGGCTCGGGCTGGCTGACCGAACACGCGGCCCTCGGCTCGAGCATCAGCCTGCGCCCGCGCCGCAACAGTGGTTTCCACCTGCCGGACGCGCCTGCGCCGTTGATCCTGCTGGGCAACGGCACTGGCCTCGCCGGTTTGCGCAGCTTGCTCAAGGCACGCATTGCCGACGGCCAGCAGCGCAACTGGCTGTTGTTCGGCGAACGCACCATCGCCCACGACTACCTGTGCCAGAACGAACTGCAAGGCTGGCTGGCCAGCGGTGACCTGGCGCTGCTGGACCTGGCGTTTTCCCGCGACCAGGAGGAAAAGATCTACGTGCAGGATCGCCTGCGCGAATCGGCGGACGTGTTGCGTCGATGGCTGGCGGACGGCGCGGCGATTTACGTGTGCGGCAGTTTGCAGGGGATGGCCGCAGGGGTGGATCGGGTGCTGCATGAGGTGCTGGGGAGTGAGGCGGTGGAGCGCTTGATCGAACAGGGCCGCTATCGCCGCGATGTCTACTGAGATCCTCTAACCACTGAAGAACCTATGTGGGAGGGGGCTTGCCCCCGATGGCGGTGGATCAGTCAACTCATGGGTTACTGACACACCGCTATCGGGGGCAAGCCCCCTCCCACAGTTTTGACTGTATTCCAAGTCAGTTTTTGATTGTATTCCAAGTCAGTTTTTGACTGCACTCCAATCAGTTTTTGACTGCCCCCTCAATCAGACCGGTTGCAGCTTTTGCTCGAACACTGAAACCCCATCCAGATCACGCAGCATCACCGTCAACTCCGCCGTCTGCCCATCGATCTGCACTTCGCCGAAAAACTGGAAACCGGCAAACGGCGAGGTGTTCTGCGCCGGCGGTGCTTTCTCGAACACCACCTGCGGACCAAAGGTTTTATCCAGCGGATTGGGCCCGAAGCTCCCCGCATTCAACGGCCCCGCGACAAACTCCCAGAACGGCTCGAAGTCCTGGAACGCCGCCCGATCCGGGTGGTAGTGATGCGCCGCGCAGTAATGCACATCCGCCGTCAACCACACATGGTTGCGCACCTGCTGCGCGCGCAGAAACCCGAGCAGCTCGGCGATTTCCAACTCGCGCCCTTGCGCCGGGCCGGGGTCGTTGTTGGCGATCGCTTCCCAGCGCGGTACGCCCGGGCTGACTTCGCCGTCGGGCACGCCGAGGCCGATCGGCATGTCGGCGGCGATCACCTTCCATTGGGCCTGGGACGCCTTGAGTTCGCGCTTGAGCCAGTCCAGTTGCTCTCGGCCGAGGAAGGGTTTGGCGCCGCCCAGGTTGTCATCGTTGGGCCCGCGATAGCTGCGCATGTCGAGCACGAACACATCCAGCAGCGGGCCGTAACTGAGCTTGCGATAAATCCGCCCGCCGCCGTCGGCGCTTTGCCGACGCATGGGTGAATATTCCAGCCAGGCCTGACGCGCATGGCCGACCAGGGTGTTGATGTCCTTGGTCTGGTAACGCTCATCGAGCTGCTTGCTCGGCGACCAGTTGTTCACCACTTCGTGGTCGTCCCACTGCCAGATCTGCGGCACTTCGGCGTTAAAGCGCCGCACGTTTTCATCCAGCAGGTTGTAGCGGTAATTACCGCGATACTCATCGAGGGTTTCAGCGACTTTGCTCTTGGCCTCGGTGGTGATGTTGCGCCAGATGCGCCCGCCTTCGGTGGTCAGTTGCGCCGGCACCGGGCCGTCGGCGTAGATGGTGTCGCCGCTGTGGATAAAAAAGTCCGGCAGGCGCAGGCGCATGGCTTCGTAGATCCGCATGCCGCCGATGTCCGGGTTGATGCCGAAGCCTTGGCCGACGGTATCGCCGCTCCACACAAAACGAATATCGCGACGCTGTTGCGGCACGCTGCGCAGGTGGCCGAACCAGGGCTCGCTGGCGACGCCGGTCTGGGCGTCTTCGAACTGCACGCGGTAGAAAATCGCCTGGTCGGCGGGCAGGCCGGTGAGTTCGACGCGGGCGGTAAAGTCGCTGCGGTTGTCGGCCAGCGGCGAGACGAATCGGCGTGGGTTGCTGAACACACTGCGGGTGTCCCATTCCACCACCATCCGCGCCGGGCGGTCGCTGCGGCTCCAGATCATCGCGCGGTCGCCGAGCAGGTCGCCGGACTGCACGCCATCGGTGAGTTGCGGCCGGTCCTTCACCGACGCAATCACCGCCGGTGCCAGCCCCGGCAGCAACAGGCCCGCGCCGACGGCTTGCATCACGCGGCGACGGCCGAGATCGAAATGGCTCATGCAGATGCCCTCTTGAGTATCAAAAGGGCAACTAGAACATAGGGGGATGAAGCCGATATGACACCGCCTTCAAAGCCTTGCAGATCCTAATGTGGGAGGGGGCAAGCCCCCTCCCACATTTTCCACAGCGTCAGGCTTGGGCGGGTGTGACCGCCAGTTCCACCGCTTCCGGGCGTTTGATCAGCGCGTACACCAACCCCGTCAACACGCTACCGGCGGCAATCGCCAGCAAGTACAGCAGCGCATGGTTCATCGCATTCGGGATCACCAGCACAAACAGGCCGCCATGGGGCGCCGCCAGTTTGCAGCCGAAGTACATCGACAGCGCGCCGGTCAACGCGCCGCCGGCGATGCTGGCCGGGATCACCCGCAGCGGGTCCTTGGCAGCAAACGGGATCGCGCCTTCGGAGATAAAGCACAGGCCCAGAATCATCGCGGCCTTGCCGGCCTCGCGTTCGGTCTGGGCAAACTTGCGCCGGGCCAGGAAGGTCGCGATGCCCATGCCGATCGGCGGCACCATGCCGGCCGCCATGGTCGCCGCCATCGGCGCACCGCTGGACGCCGCCAGCAAGCCGACAGAGAACGCATACGCGGCCTTGTTGATCGGCCCGCCCAGGTCAACGCACATCATGCCGCCGAGCAGGATGCCGAGCAGCACGGCATTGGTGGTGCCCATCGTGCTGAGGAAGTCGGTCAGCCCGGTGAGCAGCCGCGCCACCGGCGGGCCTACCAGATAGATCATCGCCAGGCCCGTGAACAGGCTCGCCAGCAACGGGATGATCAGGATCGGCTTGAGCGGCTCCAGGCTTTGCGGCAGGCGCACCGCGCCGGTGATCAGCTTGACGCAGTAACCGGCGAGGAAACCGGCAATAATCCCGCCGATAAAGCCCGCGCCCAACGTCCCGGCCAGCAAGCCGCCGATCATGCCGGGGGCCAGGCCGGGGCGGTCGGCAATCGAATAGGCGATATAGCCCGCGAGCAGCGGCACCATGAGCATGAAGGCCTGGTCGCCGACGGTTTTCAGCGCCGCCGCCAGGGTGCCTTTTTCTTCGAAGGCATGGATGCCGAACACGAACGACAAGGCGATCAACAGACCGCCCGCCACCACCATCGGCAACATGAACGACACACCGGTCAGCAGGTGTTTGTAGACCCCGGTTTTTTCCGACTTGGCCACCGCCCCGCTCGCCGCGCTTTCCACGGTGCCTTCGGCCAGGGCCTTGTTGAGGGTCGCTTCGGCTTGCTTGAGGGCGATGCCGGTGCCGCAGCGGTAGATCTTCTTGCCGGCGAAGCGCTCGGTGGCGACTTCGATATCCGCCGCCAGCAGCACCACATCCGCCTCGGCAATCGCTTGCGGGCTCAACGGCGTGCGCGCGCCGACCGAACCCTGGGTTTCTACCTGCAAGTCATAGCCCAGGCGCTTGGCGGTCTGCTGCAATGCTTCGGCGGCCATGAAGGTGTGGGCCACGCCGGTCGGGCAGGCGGTGATCGCGACAATACGCGGGGCTTGCTTGGCCGCCACCGGGGCTTCGCTGGCGACATACACCTGAGCCTCTTCGGCGCCGCGCCGCAATACCGCCTCGACGTCCTGCAAGGCCTGCGCCGGGGTGCTCTGATACACGCGCTTGCCGACAAACCGCTGCATATCCAGCGGCGTGCTGCTGACCAGCAACACCCACTCGGCAGCATCGAGCGTGGCCTGGGACAACTGGCGTTCCGGGCGCTGCACGTCTACCACTTCGACGCTGGTGCTCCAGCCCTGGCGCTGCGCGGCGGCGTCGAGCAAACGGGCGCACAGCACACTGGTGACCATGCCGTTCGGGCAGGCGGTAACAATGGCTAAATTCATCACAAACCCTCTTATTGTTCTGTCAGCGGGCGCACATGGACGCCGCTTTCGAGACGCGCCAATTGCGCATCATCGCTGATGCCAAACCCGATCTGCGTGACGGCCATCGCGGCAATCGCCGTGGCGCGGCGCAAGGTGGTCTCGGGCAGATCGAAACCGAGCAAACCGTGGAGCATCCCGGCCAGCAGCGAATCGCCCGCGCCGACCGTACTCGCGACGCTGACTTTCGGCGGCGTGGCATGCAGCGCCGTGCCGGGGCTGAACCAGTTGACGCCGTCGGCACCGTGGGAAATCACCACATGCTCGATGCCGCTGGCATGCAAACGCGCGGCGGCCTGGGCCTGTTGGTCGACGGAGTCGGTCGGGCAGTCCAGCGCTTCGGCAAGTTCTTCGGTATTGGGCTTGATCAACCACGGGCCGGCCTGCAACCCGGCGCGCAGGGCAGCGCCGCTGGTGTCCAGGGCGACTTTCAAACCGAGGTCTTTCAGCAGCACCAATAAGCCCTGGAACCACTGCGGGCTGACACCGCACGGCAAGCTGCCGGCGACCACCACCGCATCGTGCCCCGGGGCGATCAGCGTGAGTTGGTTGAGCAACGCCTGCTGCGCCTGCTCGCTGACCAGCGGCCCCGGCGCATTGATGTCGGTGACGCGGCCATCCTGTTCGGCGATCTTGATATTGCTGCGGGTCTCGCCGGGCACGCGGATGAACGCATCGGCAAACCCACGGCGCGCGATCAGCGCGTCAAAGGCCTGGGGGTTGTCCGCGCCGAGAAAACCGCCGACGGTGACCTGATGGCCGAGGTCGGCCAGCACCTGGGCGACGTTCACGCCCTTGCCGGCCGCGTGGGTCAGCATCGTCTCGCTGCGATTGACTTCACCGGGTTCCAGGCGCGCCAGGCGTACCGTGAGGTCCAACGCCGGGTTCAGCGTCAGGGTCAAAATCCTTGCCATCTACACGGCCTCCACAAGGGCTCGCACTTCAGCGGGCGAACCCACCGCGAGTGCTTGTTGCGCCAGGCCCTGGGCCTCGCTCAGACTGAATTCTCGCACCCGCGCCTTCACCTCGGGAATGCTGCGGGCCGACACGCTCAACTCATCCACGCCGAGGCCGATCAGCACCGGCACCGCCAGCGGGTCGGCGGCCAGTTCACCGCACACGCCAACCCATTTGCCATGGGCATGGGCGGCGCGCACGGTGATGTCGATCAGTTGCAACACGGCGGGGTGCAGGCCATCGGCCTGGGCCGACAACGTCGGGTGGCCACGGTCGATGGCCAGGGTGTACTGGGTCAGGTCGTTGGTGCCGACGCTGAAGAAGTCGACTTCCTTGGCCAGCACCGGCGCGAGCAACGCGGCGGACGGCACTTCGATCATGATCCCCAGTTGCAGGTCGGCCACCGGGATTTCCAGGCGCAGGCGCTCGGTCATGTCCCGCGCTGCGCGCCACTCATCGACGCTGCCGACCATGGGGAACATGATGCGCAGCGGCCGGTTATCCGCCGAGCGCAGCAGTGCGCGCAATTGCGCTTCCATGATCTGCGGGCGTTGCAACGTAAGGCGAATGCCGCGCACGCCGAGGAAGGGGTTTTCTTCCTCGGCGATCGGCCAATACGGCAGCGGTTTGTCGCCGCCCACATCTAGGGTGCGGACCACCAACGGGCGGCCGCCGAGGCCATCGAGCACACGGCGGTATTCGGCTTCCTGGGTGGCTTCGTCCGGCGCTTGGGGGTGGGCCATGAAAATCAGCTCGGTGCGCAGCAGGCCAATGCCTTCGGCGCCCTGCTCCACCGCGCTCGCCACGCCGGCACTTTCGCCGATGTTGGCGAACACTTCCACGGCGTGCCCATCCCGGGTCAGGGCCGGCTGATGGCGCTGCGCCGAGGCGGCTTGCAGGCGTTGTTCACGGGTGTCGCGTTCGACGCTGGCGCGTTGCAGGGTCGCGGCGTCGGCGTCGACATGCAGGCGGCCGCGCTGACCGTCGAGCAGCAACGGCGTACCGGCGGCCAGCAGCAACACGGCCGGGCCGGCGCCCACCAAGGCGGGGATGCCCAGGGCGCGGGCGACGATGGCGCTGTGGGCAGTGGCGCCGCCACGGGCGGTGAGAATGCCGGCGACGCGGGCCGGGTCGAGGCGCGCCACATCCGACGGGCCGACTTCGTCCATCACCAGGATGTAGGGTTCGTTCGGTTCCTGGACGGTTTCGACACCGCACAACTGCGCCAGCACACGGCGACCGATGTCGCGCAGGTCGGCGGCGCGCTCGGCGAGCAAGGCGTCCTGCAACGATTCCTGCTGCTTGGCGGCGGCTTCGATCACGCTCATCCAGGCGGCTTCGGCGCTTTCACCCTGCTTGAGGCGGGTGTCGACGTCGTCGGTCAGTTCCGGGTCGTCGAGCATTTCCTGGTGGGTGATGAAAATCTCGCGGATCGCCTTGGCCTGGCTGCGTTCGATCAGGCCCTGGATATCGCCGCGCACATCGGCCAGTGAGGCGTGCAGGCGCTGGCGCTCGATGGCCGAGGACTCGCCACGCAGCGGATAGTCGAACGGTTGCAGCACCTGGATATGCGCCGGGCCGATGGCGATGCCCGGTGCGGCGGCGATGGCCTGGATCTGGCTGCCGGCCAGGGGCGCGCTGAGCGTCGGTTCGAGCACCACGGCGGCGGCTTGCACACTCGCGACAGGCAGCGGCTCGACCTCTTCGCCAAGCCCCTCTTGTACCGCGGCCAGCAAGGCGGGCAGCGCATCGTCGGCAATCGTCGGCTCTGCGACAAACTCCAGCACCTGGCCACGCCGGGCGCCGAGGCTGAGCAGCTTGCTCAGGCTTTTCACCGACACGGCGCCCACCGCACCATCGACGATGCGTACACGAATATCGCCGTCAAAACTTTTCGCCAGTTGCGCGAGGATCTTCGCCGGCCGCGCGTGCAGGCCATGGGCATTGGCCAGGGCGATGCGTGCGCTGGGCCAGTCGGGTGGCAGCTCGCCGCCCAATACTTCAAGCACCGCACGGCTGCTGGTGGCGCGGCCCAGTTCCTGGCCACGCCCTTCAATCAACAGCGCACACAGGCGTTCGAGCAAGGTCTGGTGCGCCTCGCCGAGGCTGGCCAGGCAGAACAGACCATTGAGGGGCTGGCCGAGGTAACGCATGGGTTTGTCCGGGGTGACAAACGCCAGCCCCGGGCGCTTGACGGTCTGCTCGCTGTGCAGCCACCACAGGCCATCGCCCAGGGGCAGCGCATCGACCTGCTGCAACACGGCGGCAAAGCCATTGCTCACACAATCGGCCTGGCGCAGCAGGCGGGCGCCACGCCACACCAGTTCTTCAAAATCATCGGCGGACACACCGAGCCCGATCATTTGCGCGTCCAATGCCAGTTCCTGCGGCGCGCCCTGCAACAGTTTCAGCAGGGCCTCGGCGGAAGCGGCGCGGCGCAGTGCCTGGCCCAGGTCGGTTTCCCCAAGGGCGCGGGTCAGCAGTTGCAGCAGGCGCAGGTGTTCGTCGGATTTGGCGGCAATGCCAATGGCCAGGTAGACGATCTGGCCATCGCCCCAGTCCACCCCTTCGGGGAACTGCAGCAGGCGCACGCCGGTGGAAAATACCTGATCGCGGGTTTCGGGGGTGCCGTGAGGGATCGCGATGCCTTGACCGAGAAAGGTCGAACCTTGGGCTTCACGGGCTTGCAAGCCGCTGAGATAACCCTCGGCGACCAGGCCGTCGGCCACCAGTTTGTCAGCGAGCAGGTGCAAGGCAGCAGATTTATCCACAGCCGTCTGGCCCATGGATATCTGCTCTATGGTGAGCTCAAGCATGCCGTTCTCCTAGTTAGTGCGTCGGGCGCACTAGGTATTGTTTTGAATAAATCAGTCTAAAGTCGTTCATGAACAAACTGACTGAGCAGTCGGTTGGCAGTAGCCACTCAGTAGCGAACATCGCAAAAATACGCCTGCTGAAACGTTTAATCTAGAATTCGTGGCAGATTACGCGTTAATTGCGCATCCTTGAAGACCCACTCGGCACTTGAGCTGAGACATTGGTCGTCTGCAGTAATCGGTTACGATTGGACAAAATGTCGGGGCAAGCTCCAGAAAACAAGGAAATCCCGGTTTGAAACTCAGTGATATCGCCCGTCTCGCCGGTGTGTCCGTGACCACCGCCAGCTATGTCATCAATGGCAAAGCCGAACAACAACGCATCAGCAGCGCAACCGTCGAGCGCGTGCGTGCGGTGGTCCAAGCCCATGGTTTCACGCCCAACCCCCAGGCTGCGGGACTGCGCAGCCGGCATACGCGCACCTTGGGTTTCATCCTGCCAGACCTGGAAAACCCCAGTTACGCACGAATTGCCAAGTTGTTGGAACAGGGCGCGCGCGCGCGCGGCTATCAATTGCTGATCGCCAGCTCCGACGATGACGCCGACAGCGAGCGCCAGTTGCTGCAACTGTTCCGCGCCCGACGCTGCGACGCGCTGTTCGTTGCCAGCTGCCTGCCGGCCAGCGACGACAGTTATCGCGAGCTGCAAGCCAAGGGTTTGCCGGTCATCGCCATCGACCGCGAGATGGACCCCGCGCAGTTCTGCTCGGTGGTCAGCGACGACCGCCAGGCCTGCCAGCAACTGACCAGCAGCCTGCTGCAACCGCTACCCAAGCAGATCGCACTGATCGGCGCGCGGCCCGAGCTGAGCATCAGCCAGGCGCGCGCCGCCGGTTTCCGTGAAGCGCTGCAGGGGTTCGGCGGTGAAGTGATCGTTGAACACGGCGAAGCGTTCAGCCGCGACTGCGGCCGGCAACTGATGGAGCAATTACTGCAGCGCCTGGGGCATTTGCCTGATGCGCTGGTGACCACGTCCTACGTGCTGCTGCAAGGCGTGTTCGACGCACTGCATGACTTCCCGCTCAAGACGCGGCCGCTGCGCCTGGGCACCTTCGGTGATACCCAACTGCTGGATTTCCTGCCACTGCCGGTGAATGCCATGGCCCAGCAACATCAACTGATCGCCGACACCGCGCTGCGCCTGGCCCTGGCTGCGATTGAAGAACAACAGTATCAACCCGGCGTAAACGCCATCGGCCGCACCTTCAAGCAGCGCATTCACGAGGTTTGAGCGTGGAGCTGATCGACACCCACACCCACCTGGACTTCCCGGACTTCGACAGCGATCGCCGGCAAGTCCTCGCGCACAGCCGCCAACTCGGCGTACAGCGCATGGTGGTGTTGGGGGTGTATCAGCAAAATTGGCAACGACTGTGGGATCTGGTGCAAGACGATGAAGGTTTGTTCGCAGCCTTCGGCCTGCACCCGGTGTACCTCGACGAGCATCGCCCCGCCGACCTGACGGCCCTGGGCGACTGGCTGACCCGCCTGCGGGGCCATCGGCAATTGTGCGCGGTGGGTGAGATCGGCCTGGATTACTTCCTCGAACACCTCGATCGCGAACGCCAGCAACACCTGTTCGAAGCCCAACTCAAGATGGCCGTGGATTTCCAACTGCCGGCCCTGCTGCATGTGCGCCGCAGCCATGCCGCCGTGATCGCCACCCTCAAGCGCATCCGCCTGCCACGGGGCGGCATCATCCACGCCTTCGCCGGCAGCCGCGAAGAGGCGCGCGAGTACATCAAGCTGGGGTTCAAACTGGGCCTGGGCGGCGCGGCCACCTGGCCACAGGCGCTGCGCATGCACAAAGTACTCGCGCAACTGCCCCTGGACGCCGTGGTACTGGAAACCGATGCACCGGACATGGCCCCCGCCATGCATCCCGGCCAGCGCAACAGCCCGGAACACCTGCCCGAGATCTGCGCCGCGTTGGCCGAGCGCATGGGCCTGAGCCCGTTATCGCTGGCGCAGGCGAGCACACGCAACGCGTGCGAGCTGTTCAATTGGTAGCGGGCTGACGGCCTGCAGGTCCAGGGTCATGCGTTGCCGATGACGGGCAAAACGCAGCACCAGGCAGTGGATCAGCACCGTCACCAGTGAAAGGTTGAGCTGCTCGATCACACTGAGTAACCCCACCCACTCCGCCACCAGTGCCACCAGCAAGGTCACGCAGGTCAGGATGATCATGCTCGGGCGAACCAGCGCCCACTGGTCCAGCGCACGAAATTGACGCTGCTGTTTGCGACCCCGCAACTGCAGGCCCGACTGGCAATACACGCACTCGAACGGCTCGTCGATGGCAATCGCGTTCAACTGCCAAGGCTTGAGTTCAAACGTCATGTCGCATCGGGCACAGCGCCCTCTGATACCGAATGCAGCAATCATCGCCGTGCCTCTTTGGGACTGTGACCAAGTGAAACAAATTTTCACCTATTCACGCCGCCAGAAAAGATACGCCGCAAAATTAAGACAAACACCACAACCACAAAGGACAAATCCTACTAACAGGCCCTACACCCGAAATGCGCCGATCAGTTGCTTCAGCTCGATCACCTGCTGCGACAACTGCCGGCTGGCCGCTTCGGTCTGGTACGCACCGTCGGCCGCATGCTCTCCGGCGCGGTTGATTTCGACGATGTTGCGGTCGATGTCGTGGGCGACCGCGGTTTGCTGCTCGACGGCGGCGGCAATCTGCTGGTTCTGATCCACGATCATGCCGACGGCGCCGAGAATATTTTCCAGGGCCTGCTGGACCTTTTCCGACTGGCCCACGGTGCCTTCAGCCATGGCATGGCTGGTGCCCATGGCCTTGACCGCCGCGCCGACACCGCTGTGCAATCGGCTGATCATCTGCTCGATCTCTTCAGTGGAGTGCTGGGTGCGCCGGGCCAGGGTCCGCACTTCATCAGCCACCACCGCAAAGCCGCGGCCCTGCTCCCCGGCGCGGGCCGCTTCGATCGCGGCGTTGAGCGCCAGCAGGTTGGTTTGCTCGGCGATGCTCTTGATCACTTCCAGCACGCTGCTGATGGATTGGCTGTCGGTGGCCAGTTGATTGATCACGCGGACCGACTCATCGATCTCCGATGCCAACCGCGCAATGCTGCCTTGCTGGGACTGCACCAGGCCACGGCCGCTGACGGTTTCATCGTTGACGCTATGGGCGCTGCTCACCGCCGCCGCCGCGCTGCGTGCCACTTCCTGGGCGGTGGAGGACATCTGGTTCATGGCCGTCGCCACCTGTTCGATCTGGCTGCGCTGCCCGGAGACCGCCTGGTTACTGCGGGCCGAGACCGCCTCGACCTGACCGGCCTGCAACTCAACCTGGCTGACGGTGTGCCCGACGCGCTCGATCAGGTCGTGGATCTTGGCCACGGTGCCATTGAACACTTGGCCCAGGTCGCCCAACTCGTCGCGGCTGCGGGCGACAAACGTGACGGTCATATCGCCCGCCGCCACCTTGTCCATCATCGCCCCCAAGCGCCGCAACGTGGTGCGCGTCGAGGCATAGAAACCGGCGTACAGATAAAAGATCAGCAAAAACACCGCCGCCAGGGCCGACACCAGTACGACCATGTGCGTGCGGTTTTGCGTCAGCCGTTGCTCCAACTGTTGTCCGAGGAAACCCAGGGTGGCCTCATTGAGTTGGTAGGTCTGGGCCATCAGTTGACTCACGTCGTCGTAGAAGCCCTGCCACGGTGCGTCGAGGGTTTCGGCCATCACCACCTGCTCTTCAAACAGTTCACTACCTTGCTTGAGGCTCGCGTTGCTGGCCTTGGCCAGGCTGTCGAGCGCTGTGTGGGCGGCTTTGCTGGAGCCCAGGGCGTCCTGCAGCTTCAAGCCGTATTCGGCCTGGAGTTTTTCCAACTGCTGCAACAGCTCGTCGAAGCGCGTGCTGGAGGAGGAGTTGAGAAAACCCTGGCCGAGGGAGTACGCGCCCATTGCCCGCCCTTCGCCCAACGTCTGGGTGACTTGCGGCGTGACGCCGGTGATCAGTTCGCTGAGCTGGCGCAGATCACTCTGGGGGTCGCGGCTCAAGCCGGATTGGCTGGCGATGATCTGGCTGAGCATCTGCGCCTTGTTCAGCAGTTTGCCGATCAGCGCACTTTTGCTCTGTAGCGATGACTCCTGTTGCTGGGCCTTGAAGGCGCCAACCAGCTCGTCGCGCTTGGCGTCGAATACGGCGACTTGCTCGGGGTCGGTGGCCATCGCGCTCAGGCCTTGCAGGCGCGCCAGCACACTTTGTTCCAGGGTGTTGATCGCGCCCTCCAGATCGCCCGCCTTGCCGGATTGGCCGAGGGTCGCGTTGATCTGCACCTGGTTGTTGAGGGTTTCCAGGTCACGGCGCAAGGCCAGGCTGCTGCCGAGCAAATCCAGGCTTTGCAGTTCGATGCGGGTGCCCTGGAATTCACGCCAGGAATCGCGCACCAGGAAATAGTTGGTCGCCAGCATCGGCAACAGGAACAACACGCTGATCAAACTGAACTTCATGCCGAAGCTCAGGCGGTTCATCAGCGCGACGGCGGGATAGAGCAAGCTCTTCACAGGTGAACTCCCTTCCTATTATTTTTATTTGAGGCGCAGGGCGGCGGCAGATAGCCACTATTTGGCGCTCTACTTGTATAGCTCAAATCGCAAGGGAGTTTTGTAACGTAAAGTTAACGCGCTGTGGGAGCAGGCTTGCTCCCACAGGGATTGAGCGTGACCGCTAGGGCAACACGGTCCAGATGGCGAAACCGGCATACCACAGCACCGCCGCGCGCAGCAGCAGTTCCCACAGGCGATCCAGGCTGTTGATGCCGTCGGCCCCCACCACCGGCGGCGGGATTTCGGCGGCCACCAGGCCGACTTTGTCCATCAGTTGCGCGGCACTGATGTCCCAGCTCAACAGCTCGTGGAGCATCACTCGGCTGACCGCGACAAAGTTGCCCACCAAGGCGAAGCTCGCCGCCAGCAAGCGCACCGGCAACCAGTCAAAGGCATGCCGCAGTTGCGCGGCACGCTCGGCCACCAGAGGGTTCTGACTGTGTTCGCTGGCCAGCGCCAGCAGGCGATAGGCCAGGGCTGCGACCGGGCCCAACAGGAAATACCAGAAGATCACCGCAAAGAAGCTCTGATAGGCCTGCCACAAGAGATACCCCTGGACACCCTCCAGCAACTGCTCGCCACTGTCGGCAGCGACCTTCAGGTCACGCTCGGCCACATGCTCGGCGGCCTGCAGGTCGCCGCGCCGCCAGGCATCGCGGAACGGGCCAAGCCCGGCCAGCAGGTCACCGCGCCCCAGGCTATAGATCAGCACCAGCAAATGCACCGGCAGCGCCAACAGGCCGTAGGCCACCGGTTCCAGCACCAGCAGCAACAACGCCAGCACGGCCACCGGCAGCAACACCAGCAGCGCCAGAATCAACCAGGGCTGTTCGCCCAGGCGCGGGCTCGATTCCAATCTGGCCAGTTCGCGCAGCCATCTGCCGTCGCGCTGCAACTTTTGGCGCAAGGCCGAGAATTTCTCGATCCAGACCGCCAGCACCAACACCAGGAAACTCATTGTGCGTGTCCTCCATCCTGCAGGGCGCTGCGAAAGCGCATCCAATCAAAAGCGGGCCCGGGATCGGTCTTGCGCCCCGGGGCGATATCGCTGTGACCACAAATGCGCTGACGGGTGATGCCCGGGTAAGTCGCCAGCAACTGACGTGTCAGGTCGATCAGTGACGCATATTGGGCATCGGTAAAGGGCAGGTCATCCGTGCCTTCCAGCTCGATCCCCAGGGAAAAGTCATTGCACGTTTCGCGCCCCTCGAAGCTGGAAACCCCGGCATGCCAGGCGCGGTCGAGGCAGGACACAAACTGCGTCACCCCTCCGTCGCGTTCAATCAGAAAATGCGCTGACACGCGTAGGTCGGCAATCCCTGCAAAGTAAGGATGTTCCGTGACATCCAAGCGATTCTGGAAAAATTCCTGCACCTTGCCGGTGGCGAACTGCGCCGGCGGCAGGCTGATGTTATGCACCACCAACAGCGAGACTTCACCTGCGGGGCGCTCGTTGAAGTTGGGCGAAGGGCAATGACGAACACCCTGGCACCAACCGCTGGCGGGGTCCAACTGCATACAGGTTCCTTGAACGTGACTAAGTCTGACCAGTATGCCGCGTTCAGCCCTATGGTTGCGATCACTTGCCGCGATTGAGTTGACGCAAGTTACCCGCCACCGTCGCCAGCGCACGCTCGAACAGCAGGGCTTCGTCCAGGATACGCAACGCACCACGCTTGAACGCCAGGGCCAGTTGGCCGGCGCTGCGCTCGAGCACCTTGAGCCCGGCGCGGTTGACGAAAACATAGCGATCGGCCGGTGCCATGATCGCGTTCAGTTTGCCGCGCAGAGCGGTTTTCTCGGGTTCCAGGAACTCCAGCCAAACGCCAACGCGCAATTGGCGCACCTTGAGCAGGTCGGGATCATCCGCGGCCAGGTCCTGCGCGGCATCGGGCACGCCAGGGTCGAACACGAAGGGCTCCTGCACCTCGATCAACCTCTCGTCGCCCTCGAACGCGTGAACATGCAAGGCCTGCAGCCGAACAAAGAACTCACGGGTGCTGAAAGGGTCGAACCCCGCGCCGCTCATCCCGTCGCGCAAGGCCTTGAGCAACGCCGGCAACTGCTCCAGCAGATGCCGCCCGGCCTCGGTGTCGTCGTGCAGGCCAACGCTCCAGATCAACTCGTCCAGGGTGCGCAGCCCCGCCTGCCACTGCACCGATTGCTCACCGTGCTTGAGGCTGGCCAGCAACAGCACCTGGCTCCAGGCCTGTTGCACAAACTGCACCACCGAGCGCGGCAGGACCTTGCCCAGCAAGCGCCGGTTCAGCACGTCGGCCACGCGCTGTCGGGCCGCCTCGTTACGCAGGCGCGCTTCCTCGGCATCGCGGGTGTGCTGTTCGAGCAATGCACTGTGCCGACGCTCGTCAGCGGTAAACGCGCAGAACTCCGACAGCAGTTCGGAAAAAATCGCCGGGTCTTCGGCAAAATCATTCAGCAACCGCTGCACCACCTGCTCGATGTGCAGGTACAGGCTGTCACGCGGGTTGCCCTCAGCCGGGCTCCAACCGATGGCGGCACCAGCGATTTCGTTGAGCAGCCGCCGCGCCGGATGGCCGGCGCGGCTGAAAAGGCTCTTGTCCAGCACCGCCAGTTTGAGCATCGGGATCTGCAACCGGGCGATCAAGGCTTTGAAGGCGTCCGGGACGGCGTGGTCATTGAGGATGAATTCGAACAACAGCGCGACCAGGTTGATCACGTCTTCGTCGGCCTCTTCCACGACCCGGGATTTGCCGCTCTTGACGCTGACTCGGGTCAGCAGTTGCTTCAACTGGTTGCGCAGGTCGAAGTCGTCCTCGACATCCGGCTCCGGCACGTATTGCTGCAAATGGGACAACAGCCGCAGCAGGTCGCGGGTGGCAATGGGCTGGGGCTCGGCGCTGGCTTCCAGGGTCGGCGTGACACTGCCGCGCACGGCGCCCAGCAGCGCTCGCAAGGTAGAAAAGGCGTGCTCGCCATTTTCGTCGACTGGCTGGTCGGCGCTTGGCAACCGGGCTTCACGCGTGTGCTTGCACGGTACGCGCCCGCCGGAACGACGGGCCGGCACCGCCTTGAGTTCAGGCAGCACGCCGGTGGCGACCAGCAACTGATTGGCCTCACCGTACAGGTGGTCGGCGTCGCTGAGCACGTACTTTTCAAAGAGCTTGAGCATGACCAGCTTGACGCGAATTTCCACGCCCAGGCTGCGCCCCGCGCGTAGGAAAAACTCGCACAGCAGCGCCGGCCCCAGGGGGTTCTCGCAGTCATCCATGGACCTGCCGAGCAAGGCGCCCAGGCGAGTGGTCAGTTGCCCCAGGGCGAGGCCGTCGCGATGCTGCACCCGCCCGAGCATTGCCTCCAGCGCCAGGGCTTTTTCCAGGTCCTCCCTGAGGATGCCGGGCACCTTGTCGTAGGACACCACCGGCACCAACTGCCGTTCACCGCGCCCTGCCCCGCCCAGGTTGGCGAAGGCCTCGAACAGTTGCCCCATGAACACGCGCTCGAAATTCTTGCGCTTGAGACGCAGGTCGCGCATGGCTTCAAAGAAAATATGGTGGTCGACGTTGTTAAGGGCCTTGTCGGCCATTTCGAACAGGGTGTCGTCGGCGTTATCGAACAGCTCCTGCAAACCTTGCTGCAGTTGCTGCGCAGCCTTGTCGCGAACCTGCAGCAACACCACCGGTAGGCGCGCGAGCGGCGATGGCGTGGTCTGTGCCTTATTGATCGGCACCACCTTTCCGTCGTTGTGCATCCAGGCCTCCTGAAACGGCGGTGTGGGTAGGGCAAAGTCGGGGCAGGCCCAGTGGGGCACTGCGAATATCCGGTTACCACCAGGACGTCAAAGCTATGACGCCAATTGCAAGGCGCGAGATTATCTTGCAAATGGGGGTCGTTGCGCCAGCGAACTCTGTCATAACGCTGTAAATGAGCACGCCACTGGGTTCAAACGCGCACAGCCCCTATAATCGGCGCACTTTGTTTGTGGAGCCTGTTATGCCGAATCTCCGTCTTGCCGACCTCACCGCCGAAATCGAAGCCAACGTGCGCCGCGCACTGCGCGAAGACATCGGCAGCGGCGACATCACCGCGCAATTGATCCCGGCCGAACGGCTGGCCAAGGCCACGATCATCACCCGCGATGCGGCCGTTATCGCTGGCACGGCCTGGGTGGACGCGGTGTTCCGCCAACTGGACCCGCGGGTCGCGGTGCATTGGCTGGTGGCCGACGGTGAACGCGTCAGCCCCAACCAGGCACTGTTCCACCTCGAAGGCCCGGCACGTTCGCTGCTCAGCGGCGAACGCAGCGCGCTGAATTTCCTGCAGATGCTCTCCGGCGTCGCCACACGCGCCCAGTACCTGGCGGATAGCGTCGCGAGCACCCAGGTCAAGTTGCTCGATACGCGCAAGACGCTGCCGGGCCTGCGTCTGGCGCAGAAATACGCCGTGACCTGTGGCGGTTGCCACAACCATCGCATCGGTTTGTATGACGCGTTCCTGATCAAGGAAAACCATATCGCCGCCTGTGGCGGTATCGCCCAGGCGATTTCGGCCGCGCACAAGATTGCCCCGGGCAAACCGGTGGAAGTCGAAGTGGAAAGCCTGGACGAATTGCGCGAAGCATTGGCGGCGGGCGCCGATATCATCATGCTCGACGAACTGAGCCTGGACGACATGCGTGAAGCCGTGCGCCTGAACGGCGGCAAAGCCAAGCTGGAAGCCAGCGGCGGGATCAACGAAAAAACCCTGCTGCCCATCGCTGAAACAGGGGTGGACTACATCTCCATCGGCGCGATGACCAAGGATGTGAAAGCGGTGGACCTGTCGATGCGCCTCAGTATCTGAAGCCCGTTGCAGGAGCCGGGTTGCCGGCTCCTGCAACAGCGGTTCAAACCACCAGGTTATTCATCTCGCAATACTCTTCCCATTCGACACCGAGCACTTCAGCCGCCTCTTGGTGCAAGGCCAGCCGTGCGGCTTCGAACTCGTCCGCTGACGAGGTGTACTTGAGGCTCAGCTCCCATGGCTGGAGGCCCTGGCTCTCGGCCTCGTCCTCAAATGCCCACTGGATCTGGTCGCGCTGATCGTCAGCGCTCAGGTCCTTGATCTCTTCTTTAAGCTGCGGCGATTCCCCGAGATATTTGTCGAGGGCTGCTTGGTGCCGAACTTCCTGGGTCATTTCAGTCGTGGTCATGTTGTTCTCTTAGATCGAGGAATGGGGATGCATCTGGGTCATCAAGGTTGCGCAGATACAAAAGAGCGGGCACGAATGCCGACTCGCCTGGCCTTCAGAACCATTCTGGGATCATCTGAAAACGGTGTTGCTTTGGTGCCCGAGACAGGAATCGAACCTGCGACCTTCGCGTTACGAGTGCGCTGCTCTACCGGCTGAGCTACACGGGCGGTGGGCTAAAGCTAGCACCGCATCGGGCGTCCGGCAACTCACTGACGTCGCAGGGCAATCACCCCTTGGGCCCAGAAGCGCGGCTGCAGGTGTTGGTTGCCACCTTCAAGATAGTCTTGCTGGGCTTGCTCGATGTGCGGGGCATCACGCATCACGACCCACACCAGCAGGCCAACGGACAGCACCGCCGCCACCCGCCACCCTGCCCAGGCCCACGGCAGCGACGCGCCAGGAGCGGCGCGCCACACGTGCAGCGCCATCAACCAGCCCACCACCAGCGCCAACCAGACCTGCGAGTTGGGCATCACGATGACGCCGTCGACCATCGCTTGCGTAAGCGCGCCCAGCAATGCCGCGAACAGGCACCCGCGCAGCAAGTCCACGCGCGCTGTAGAACAAGCCCGCGCCCGCAACACGCGGAGGGTGGCCCAGCCACCGCGCCACGCCAAGGCAGCCACGCACAAGGCCGAGGGAACGCCCCACTCGCTGGCCCATTGCAGGATTGCCTGGTGCGGGTGCGCGGCGATCGGGTTGGCGATATCCGCGAAATGCATCGGCCCGAACCCCAGCCACGGACGCTCGGCGATCATGTGCCAGGCCTGCCACCAGATCGGGCCACGCCCCGACAGCGAAGTGGTGAGGCGATCGCTGACGCCACTGCCGACCTCGACACCCAGCGCACCCGTCAACAGCGTGAACAACGCCGTATACAGCAACAAACCGCCGCACACCGCAGCCAATTGCCAGGCCAACCAGCGTCGCCCCCACGGCCCGAGCAGCGTCAACGCCACCCCGGCCACCGCCATGCCGAGCCAGGTGCCGCGGGTGCCGCCGCTGATCGCGATCAACCACCACACACACAGCAACGCAAACACCGCGCCGCGCACGGAGCGGGAGACCTTGGGCATCAGCAAGGGCAGCGCCAGCAATGGCAGGGTGAAGGTCTGGAATTGACCGTAGAAGCGCTTGTTGGAAAACCCGGACAGCAACGCGTCCGGATCAAGAACCCGCGCGCCACTGGCGAAGGCGAGCGCGCCGGCATACAGGTATTGGATCGACTTGATCAGGCACAGCAGCACCACCATCAGGATCAGCACGCGGTCCAACGGCTCACCCGCGCGTCGGCGCAGCAGGGCAACCGCGACGGCGATCGCCCCACAACTGATGAACAGCGCGACCTCGGTGAAGGCCCAGAGCGGCTGATGGGCCAGTGCCGATGACACCAGGCCCAGCCCAACGATCAGCACCAGGCCCAGGGCCGTCGGCCGGTCCACCAGACGCTCGACGGGAACGACCGTCAGCCCATACACCACCGCACCCAGGCCCATGGCCACCTGCATTGCGCGCTGCCAGTCATGCCCGCTGAACGGTGCGCAGATACCCAGCGCGAGCAAGCACGCTGCAATCACCAGGAACGTCTTGTCGCGCTGCTGCGGGGATAACGACATCGGCCACCTTTACGTCCGTGCACAGGGTTTGGCAGTCATGCCCCGTCGGCGCCACACCCTTTGGCGGCGTACTTGGCCTCTGCCGTCGTGGCGCATTTCCAGCCGGCGGTGGCGCTGCGCGTCAGGGTAATGGTCTTGCCCAGTACCGGTGCCGGGGCGTCGAGTATTTCGCAACTGATGGAACCGGCGCCGGTGGCGACATCCCCTGTCACATCGATCTTGCAATTGGCGGTCGGGCTGGTGCCACCGATCAATGCCACGGTTGGCACTGTGCCTTGGTTGAATACATCCTCGTAGCCGGCTTTCAACGCGGTGATTTCAGCCAGCCCGGCCGTGAACTTGGCCTTGGCCTGATGCGTGGTGTACATGGGCAAGCCAATGGTGGCCAAAATGCCGATGATTGCCACGACGATCAACAACTCGATCAAAGTAAAACCTTTCTGACGCATCACATTCCTCTCCAGAACAGAACCCATGACAAGGCGCGTCCTGCGCCCCGTATCGTGCAGCCGCGCCAGTGTACTCACCCGCGAGCGGCCAATCGCGTCCAAGACGCACAATCTGACATTTTATCGTTGAACGCCGAGCAATCCGAATCCGTCACCTGGCTACGCTATAAAGATTCGACGACCTGTGTGCGGAACAGAGACATGACCAACGCTGCCACGACATACGCCTGGGAAGGCATCAACCGCCAGGGACGCAGGGTGTCCGGGCAAACCGTCAGCCACGACCTCGCGCGGGTCAAGGCACAACTGCGCCAGCAAGGGATTTGCCCTGGCCGCGTGCGCAAACAATCCGCCGGCCTGCCAAGCCTCGCTGCGCCGATCAAACCGGCGGACATTGCCCTGTTCACCCGCCAACTGGCGACACTGCTGAAGGCCGGCATTGCCTTGCTGCAAGCCTTCGACGTGATCAGCGAAGGCTTCGACAACCGCCACATGTACAGGCTGGTAAAAGGCCTGAAACAGGAGATCGGCGCCGGAAATACCCTGGCGTCGGCCCTGCGCAAACAGCCGCGCTACTTCGATGACCTGTACTGCAACCTGGTGGCGGCGGGTGAGCAGGCCGGTGCCCTGGAAACCCTTCTGGAACGGGTGGCGGATCACCTGGAAAAGAGCGAACGGCTCAAGGCCCGGATCAAGAAGGCCATGACCTACCCCATCGCGGTCATCGTGGTCGCCAGCCTTGTCAGCAGTCTCTTGCTGATCCATGTGGTGCCGCAATTCCAGAACCTGTTCGCCAGCGTGGACAGCGAGTTGCCTGGTTTTACTCTGTACGTGATTGCCTTGTCCGAGTTCCTGCAACAAGCCTGGTGGATGCTGGCGCTCAGCCTGGGCGCGGGAGGTCTGGGGTTGCGCCGGGCCTATCGCGTATCGCCGGGTTTTCGTCATTGGCTGGATGCCGGTTTGTTGAAAGCGCCCCTGGCGGGCACACTGCTGAAAAAGTCGGCGGTCGCCCGCTACGCACGCACGCTTTCAACTACGTTCGCGGCCGGAGTGCCGTTGGTGCAGGCCCTGGATTCAGTGGCGGCCGCTGCCAGCAACCAGCTATTCAAACAGGCTATCGAACATATGCGTCACGATGTATCCACAGGCATGCCGTTGAATCGGGCCATGGCTACCAGCGGTCTGTTCCCTGGCATGGCGATCCAGATGACGGCGATTGGTGAAGAATCCGGCACCCTGGAGCACATGCTGGAAAAAGTCGCGAGCCACTATGAGTCGGACGTCGACACGCTGGTCGACCAGCTCACCAGCCTGATGGAACCGCTGATCATGGTGGTGCTCGGCGGGATTGTCGGCGCTTTGGTAATCGCCCTGTACCTGCCGGTCTTCCAACTCGGTACGGCATTTTGAGCCTGCTGTTGAGCCAGCAGCCGTGGGCCTTTGTCGCCATGGCAATGGTGCTGGGCTTGATCGTGGGCAGTTTCCTCAACGTGCTGGTGTGGCGCCTGCCGAAAATGCTTGAACGGGAATGGCGCGCACAGGCCCAAGAAGTGCTCGGTTTGCCCGGCGACCCCGTCGGGCCGAGATACAACCTGATGCAGCCCAATTCCTGCTGCCCGCACTGCAATCAGCCGATTCGGCCGTGGGAAAACATCCCGCTGCTCAGCTACCTGATGCTCCGGGGCCGCTGTGCCCATTGCCGCGAAGCGATCAGTACGCGTTATCCCTTGACCGAACTGGCGTGCGGGTTGATCTCGGCCGTGGTGGCCTGGCATTTTGGCTTTGGCTGGCAAGCGGGCGCAGTGATGCTGTTGAGCTGGGGCTTGTTGGCGATGAGCCTGATCGACGTCGACCACCAACTGCTGCCCGACGTGCTGGTCCTGCCGCTGTTGTGGCTGGGGCTGATGCTTAACAGCGTCGAGCTGCTGGTGCCCCTGCCCGATGCACTGTGGGGTGCGGTGATCGGCTACATGAGCCTGTGGACGGTGTTCTGGCTGTTCAAGCTGGCCACCGGCAAGGACGGCATGGGCTACGGCGACTTCAAGTTGTTGGCGCTGCTCGGCGCCTGGGGTGGCTGGCAAATCCTGCCGATGACGCTGCTGATGTCATCGCTGGTGGGCGTGTGCGGCGGGCTGATCCTGCTGCGTCGGAGCAAGATCCAGGCGGCCACGCCGATGCCGTTTGGTCCCTATCTGGCAATTGCCGGCTGGATTGCCGTGCTCTGGGGTGGTCAAATAACCGACTTCTATTTGCAGTCTGTCGGTTTCAAATGACCACTCCTGTTGCAACACCCTGGATTCTTGGCCTTACGGGCGGCATCGGCAGCGGCAAGAGCGCCGCGGCCCAGCACTTCAGCGACCTCGGCGTAGACCTGGTAGACGCCGATCACGCCGCGCGCTGGGTGGTCGAACCCGGCCGGCCGGCGCTCGCCAGCATTGTCGAACATTTCGGTGCCGGCGTGCTGCAGCCCGACGGCCAGTTGGACCGCGCCGCATTGCGCAAGTTGATCTTTGAAGTGCCGCAAGAACGCCGCTGGCTGGAAGCCTTGCTGCACCCGTTGATTGGCGAAGAGATTCGCAACCACCTGGCGCGTGCGCGCTCGCCTTACGCGATCCTGGTGTCGCCGCTGCTGATCGAATCCGGCCAGCACAGCATGACCCAACGCATCCTGGTGATCGACGTGCCGCAATCCCTGCAGATTCAGCGTACCCTGCAGCGCGACGGCATCAGCGAACAACAGGTGCAGGCGATACTCAAGGCCCAGTCCAGCCGCGAAGAGCGCCTGAGCCATGCCGATGACGTGCTGGTCAATGACCGCGACCTCGCCTGGTTGCACAGCGAGGTCGAACGACTGCACCACTTTTACCTTACTTTGCGTGGAGGCCGATCATGAGCCAACCCTTGACCGTCGAATGCCCAACCTGCGGCGCACCCGTGGAATGGAAAGCGACCAACCTCAACCGGCCGTTCTGCTCGGACCGTTGCAAGCTCATCGACCTGGGTGCCTGGGCCGCTGAGGAACATAAGATCCCCGTGGCGCCGGACGCCGAAGACGAGCTGTTTTCCGAAGACCTGCCACCGCGCCATTAAGGCCGCATAAAGGCATATTCCTGCTGGTCGTCGAGGTTCTCTGCCAGGTATTGCAACTCGTCGGCCAGGTCTTCGAAACTGCGCACGCCCTTGCTCTGCTGCACCACCGCGCTGAGCATCGCGCGCAAGGTCAAGCCTGGATCAAAGCCGATTTCTTGTGCCGCGTCCTGGCTTCTGCGCAACTCCTGACGTGCCCATTCATACACACTCATGATCCGTGCTCCCATCTTGCTCAGGAAAAGTTTCGCAAAGCATGGGCCCGCCACGCTGGGCGCGATTTGATCTGAGTCAAGTCTGCGAATTGTCGTCTTTCCAGGGCGCCGAGAGGTAGCGCGTGCGGTTGAATGTCTCCAGCCATTCCGGGCAAAACACCACCAGGGCGCTGATGACCATGCCGTTGATGAAGGCCTCGGGGAAGATGATCAGCCACAGGTAACCGATAAAATCCTCCAGCCATTCCGGCATCGCGAAACGCCCGTCGAACCACAGCAACCCCAGCCCGGCCAACAGGCAGAGCAAGGCCGACAATGCAGCGGCGAAAAAGCCGGAACAGAAGATATAGACGAACGGGTTACGCGGTTGTGCCCGCTCGACAAGCACCGCGCAGGTTTCAGTGACCAGCACCGGCAGCACGATCAGCAGCAGGCCGTTGATGCCCACGGCGGCCAGGTCCTGGCGACCCAGCAACAGCAAGCCCAACTGCGCGGCGAAACCGCCGACGATTGCCAGCGGCCAGTCGAGCAGCAGGGTCACGGCCGTCATGCCGATAAAGTGGTAGGAGACCCCGGTATCGAAGTCCCGTCTCACCAACCACAACATGAATAACGCGAACACCGTACCGAACAGCAAATGCTGGCGCCGCCGGTCAGCGAACAGCTCGACCCACGGCGAACGCATGATCGCCCACAACAGCACCGGCGCGTACAACAGCCAGCCGATGCCGAGGGTTCCCGGCGCCAGCACCGCGGCACTGATCACGGTTTCACCTGCTCCAGGGCCTCGCGCAGTTCAGCCGCAGAGCCGTACTCGTGGCGCGCTGTCAGCTTGCCATTATCCAATTGCAGCCACAGCACCTTATCCACAGGCGCGGGATAACGCGGAGCGATGCGTGCGTCCCGGTCCAGCATGACCCGGTAGTTGTAGGACTGCATGGCCGGCACCGCGAACAGCTTGGCGACCAGCCGAGGCATGCGCTGGATATCCGCGACAAACACCCCATGCCGTGCTTCGAGATAGCCTTTGGGCTGGCCTTGCAGGGCGGCGTTCACTAGCTTGGCGGCATCCATGCTGCGGGCCACCAACAGGACCTGTGCCTGGTCATCCAGGGTGTAGGCCTGATCGAACTGATCCAGCAGAGTCCAGGGCGCCACGCGCTCACCCACTTCAACCGCCTGGGCCCACACGGGCAACAGGCTCAACAACAGCACGGCGAAAAACTTCACTGCACACCTCATGCTTGGGAAAAAACCGAGTCGACAGTCTACACCGGGCTTTCTCCCTGGGACCTCCTGCAGTCTGAACGAATGCGGAAAAACCACAGCGCGGGCAGCAGGAGAACACTGAGCCTCAGGATGCTCTCGCCGCCCCTGGTTGCGCCTCCGACGCATCGCCAACTAAGCAGTGAACGGCTTGATCCAATCCAAGCTTTCAACCGTGACGCCGGTCGGGCGGTATTCACAGCCGATCCATCCCTGATAACCGCGCTGTTCTAATGTGGTGAACAGCGCGCAGAAATCCATGCTCCCCGTGCCCGGCTGATGACGCCCCGGACAGTCGGCGATTTGCACATGCGCGGTTCGTTCGTAAAACCGCGCCAGGACATCCGCCGCGTCTCCAGTCAGGCGCTGAGCGTGGTACAGATCAAGAATCAGCCCGACACTCGGGAACGTCTCCAGAACGTGCTGCGCCTTGCTGAAGTCGGACATGTAATAGCCCGGCATTTCCTGCGCGCAGATGACTTCGATCAATGGCCGCAAACCCTGGTCTTCAAAATACTTGACGGTGTATTCCAGGTTGCTCTCGTAGATGAGCGCCGCGTCATCCCGAGTGGTAATGCCCGACATGATGTGGACGTCCGAACAGCCCAGCGCCTTTGCATAGTTGGCGGCCTGGAGCAAGCCACTGCGAAAATCGCCTTCCTTGCCATGCAAGGCCGCGATGCCTTTGGTCAGGCCCGCCGGAGCGGAAAATTGAATCAACGGCAAGTTGTGTTGAGCCAAATGATCTGCAAGCAGACTTGCGTCGAACTCATAAGGCGACGGGAACTCAACCGCACGAAAACCAGCGGCGGCGGCGGCTTCGATGCGTTGCAGGAATGGCAATTCATTGAATTGAAAGCCAAGGTGAGCGTTGAATTTCAGCATAAGGCAGGTATCCGTCCAGGAAAGGAGCTTTAAAAAGTTGTTCCACAAGTTCCTGCGTCTTCGGCGCAGATACTCGGCACTGCCGGGTATGGTATTTTCCCACCCCAGTTCGATGTGGCCCTGCCCCGACAGGCACGGACTGACGCCGACCATTCAAGAGAGAGCCTGTGATCAAGAAAGACCTTGCCTTGCAGCTGGCACCGAAGGTCATCGGCATGGTTCGCGCCCGCTCGATGCGGGCCGGCGAGCCATTGCGCGAGCAGACGTTCGCTCAAGCGCTGGGCGTTTCGCGCTCGCCTATCCGACGAGTGTTTGCCTTGCTTGCCGAGTGGGATCTTGCGACTCAAGAACCCAATCGCGGCTACTTTCTGAAGCAAGACGCTGGGGATATCCAGGAGTCCGCATTCCCTCTGGCCAGCGACCCTTTCGAAGACTTTTATCTTCGCGTAGTCGACGATATTTTGGCTGGTGAAATACCCGCCCAGTTTTTCGAAGCCCAACTGTTGCGGCGTTACGACGTGCCTCGAGGGCAATTGCTCAAGGTATTGAACCGACTGGCTGGCGAAGCCATGGTGGAGCGCAAACCGGGGCAAGGATGGGAGCTCAAAGACTTCGTGCATAGCACGACGGCTCACATCCAGAGCTACCGTTTCCGCATGGCTATCGAGCCGGCGGCCCTGCTCGAACCCGGCTATCAGGTCAACCAAACCGCATTTGCCCAAGCCAGGCAGCAACAACAGGCCCTGATCGACGGGGGCATCAACACGCTGTCCCGCGCCCAACTGTTCCAAATCGGCGCCCAGTTCCACGAAGTGATCGTGCAGTGCTCGGGGAATGTCTTTTTCATTGATGCTCTCCGTCAGCAGAACCAGCTCCGGCGCTTCATGAGCTACAAAGCGAACGTCGATCGCAGTCGCCTTGTGACGCAATGCCAGGAGCACATCCATTTGCTCAACCTCATCGAGTCCGGTCGCCGCGAAGAAGCCGCGCAGTTTCTCTGGAGGCACCTGGACGAAGTGGGCCGACTCAAAACTCATCAGGGCATCCTGCCAAAAAGTGATGGGATCTAGAGAGCACCGCTGGCATCGATGAACCGCGCGCGCTCTGAAATTCGCACATCAGCTTAGCATGATTGTTCCTTACGATAACAAAATACAAAACGGCGAACGATAGACTTTATTTTTTCGCGACGGCGTATGTTTTTAAGATCACATTTGGGCGCTAAGCTGCACGCATGGATGACTCAGATTATTTGCGCCTGCTCACCGTGGCAGCCGAACAAGCCAATGCGTTCCTGTCCAATGCCCGTAAATGGGAGCGTGAGCGTTGGGTCTGCCAGCGCCTGCTGCAAGGCTTGAACGTGCCGTACCGCGCCGAAGAGTTTCATGCCGCCGGGCAAGAACCGCCGGACGTGCTGTTTCGTGACGCCAGTTTCGAAGTGTTTTTCGTGCTGGACGAAGGACGCCGTCTGAACGATGAATGGCGCGACGAATTGCTGCGTCGACGCAGTGCGTTTTCCCTCAGCCAACTGGTCAGGCGCGAAGCCAAGCCGCGGCGGATTCCGGCCCATGAATTCCTGCTGCGCCTGGCGCCGACCCTGCGTAAAAAAGCGCACAACTACAAAGAACGCGGGATGGACCTGGGCGAGCTGGATATCGTCGCCTTCGCCAGCCTCAAGCGCGAGGTGCTGGACCTCAACAGTCATTTCCCGCCGCCCACCGAATACTTGCGCCAGGGCTGGCGCTCGCTGTCGCTGGTGGGGCCGACGTTTGCCCGGGTACTGTTCGCCCACCCGGACGCGCCGGATTTCTTGCGCAACAATCTGGGGCGCAGCATCGTGTTCGACGTGGGCATCAGCCTGTGACGCGAGCACAGGCTACGCTTATGGCGATACCGCCAACTCCCTGACCGTAACGTGGCACCCTTTTGCAACGTCTACCTGACGAGGCCTTATATGACCAGCCGCCTGAACCCCGACGACCAACAGCATGTCGAAGAGTACCTGCAACTCTCCCAGAACCGAGTCGAGCGCAAGCCTTTCCGGCCGTGGCTGCTCCTTGGTGTGGTGCTGGTGGTGGTGATCGGGCTCGGCCTGCTGAGCCGCCTTTTGAGTTACCTGACGCTATGAGCTGCCTGGCGCTCGCGGGGGTAACCGCTCCGATTTCTTTTAGCCTTGCGAGATATCCCCATGACCCATCGTATTATTATCGTCGGCGGCGGCGCCGGCGGCCTGGAGCTGGCTACCCGCCTGGGTAAGACTCTAGGCAAGCGCGGCACCGCCAGCATCACGCTGGTGGACACCAACCTGACCCATATCTGGAAACCGCTGCTGCACGAAGTGGCCGCCGGCTCGCTGAACTCTTCGGAAGACGAACTCAATTATGTCGCCCAGGCCAAATGGAACCACTTCGAGTTCCAGCTGGGGCGCATGAGCGGGCTCGACCGTGAACAGAAGAAAATCCAACTGGCCGCGACCCTCGACGAAGAAGGCCGCGAACTGGTGCCTGCGCGCGTACTGGGCTACGACAGCCTGGTGATCGCGGTCGGCAGTACCACCAACGACTTCGGCACCGAAGGCGCGGCGCAACACTGCCTGTTCCTCGACACGCGCAAACAGGCGGAGCGCTTCCATCAGCAGTTGCTCAACCACTACCTGCGCGCCCATGCCGGGCAAACCGACGTGGTGGAAAAGATCAGCGTGGCCATCGTCGGCGCTGGCGCCACCGGGGTTGAACTGGCGGCCGAACTGCATAACGCCGCCCATGAACTGGCAGCCTACGGGCTGGACCGGATCAAACCGGAAAACATGCACATCACCCTGATCGAAGCCGGCCCACGGGTCCTGCCTGCCCTGCCAGAGCGGATCGGTGGGCCGGTGCATAAAACCCTGGAGAAGCTCGGCGTGACGGTGCTGACCAACTCGGCGGTCAGCGAAGTGACGGCCGACGCGCTGATCACCAGCAGCGGCCAAGTGATTCCGGCCAGCCTGAAAGTGTGGGCCGCCGGCATCCGTGCGCCCGCCTTCCTCAAGGACATCGACGGCCTGGAAACCAACCGCATCAATCAACTGCAGGTGCTGCCGACACTGCAAACCACCCGCGATGAAAACATCTTCGCCTTCGGTGACTGCGCCGCCTGCCCACAACCCGGCACCGACCGCAACGTACCGCCACGCGCCCAGGCCGCGCACCAGCAGGCTTCATTGCTGGCCAAATCGTTGAAGCTGCGGATCGAAGGCAAGGACCTGCCATCGTACAAGTACACCGACTACGGCTCGCTGATCTCGCTGTCGCGCTTCTCGGCGGTGGGTAACCTGATGGGCAACCTCACAGGCAGTGTGATGTTGGAAGGCTGGTTGGCGCGGATGTTCTATGTGTCGCTGTACCGCATGCACCAGATGGCGCTGTATGGCGTCTTCCGCACGGCGATGCTGATGCTGGGCAGCCGGATTGGGCGCGGAACTGAGCCACGTCTCAAACTTCACTAAACACGCGATCAATGTGGGAGGGGGCTTGCTCCCTCCCACATTGGTGTTGTGGTGGATTTGGGATAATTTCAGGCAAAAAAAATCCCCGTATCTTTCGATACGAGGATTTTTAATATGGTCGGGGTAAGGGGATTCGAACTCCTGACATCCTGCTCCCAAAGCAGGCGCGCTACCGGACTGCGCTATACCCCGGTAAAACAAAGGCGACCTCTCAGCCGCCTTCTTCGATCAGGGCTTTTGACCTCTGATCTTAAGATCTGATTCCAGCGTTAACTGGTCTCAAAAATGGTGGGTCGTGTGGGATTCGAACCTACGACCAATTGGTTAAAAGCCAACTGCTCTACCAACTGAGCTAACGACCCAAAAAATGGTCGGGGTAAGGGGATTCGAACTCCTGACATCCTGCTCCCAAAGCAGGCGCGCTACCGGACTGCGCTATACCCCGGTTTTGAAATTGGCTCCGTGACCAGGACTCGAACCTGGGACCCAATGATTAACAGTCATTTGCTCTACCGACTGAGCTATCACGGAACTACACATTTCAAATGTACAACTTTTACTGCTGTGTAACCTTCTCTTCGATGCGTCCGTATCGCTACGTTCGCGTCTCTGAGGCGCGCTATTCTACAATCTTAAAAACCCCTGTCAACCCTTTAAATTGCTTTTAAGACAATGATTTGCGCTTCTTTCTGATTTCTTCTTGGGGAGAAGAAACCCGTGGGCTGACGTTGCTGCGGGGCGCACTTTACAAGCCTTTGCCTTACAGTTCAACGCCCTATCGAAAAAAAAGGCCTCGCAACGCGAGGCCTTCTCTTTATAGCCCGACCGACCGAACTCAGTGGAATACGATTTCGTCGTTTTCCACCGTGGCCTTGACGCTGGTGCCCGGCATAAAGCTGCCCGACAGAATCAACTGGGCCAGCGGGTTTTCGATCCAGCGCTGGATCGCACGCTTCAACGGCCGTGCGCCATACACCGGGTCGTAACCGACCGCGATCAGCTTGTCCAACGCCTCGGGGCTCAGCTCCAGCGCCAGCTCGCGCTCAGCCAGACGGCTGCGCAGGCGGCCCAACTGGATCTCGGTGATGCCCGCGATCTGATCCCGTGCCAAAGGCTCGAAGATCACCACTTCATCGACCCGGTTGATGAATTCCGGGCGGAAGTGCGTGGTCAGCGCATCCATCACAGCTGCGCGCTGGGCTTCACGATCGCCCACCAGTTCCTGGATCTGCACCGACCCCAGGTTGGAGGTCATCACGATCACCGTGTTGCGGAAATCCACAGTACGCCCGTGGCTGTCCGTCAGCCGGCCATCTTCCAGCACCTGCAGCAAGATGTTGAACACGTCCGGGTGGGCCTTCTCGACCTCATCCAGCAGGATCACCGAGTAAGGCTTGCGCCGTACCGCTTCGGTCAGGTAACCGCCTTCCTCGTAGCCTACGTAGCCCGGTGGCGCCCCGATCAGGCGAGCCACGGAATGTTTCTCCATGAACTCGGACATATCGATCCGCACCATGGCTTCTTCGGTGTCGAAGAGGAACTCGGCCAAGGCCTTGCACAACTCGGTCTTACCCACACCGGTCGGGCCGAGGAACATGAACGAACCACTTGGACGATTCGGGTCGGACAACCCGGCACGGGAACGCCGTACCGCGTTGGACACCGCCACCACCGCCTCTTCCTGGCCGATGACGCGCTGGTGCAACAGGCTTTCCATCTTCATCAGCTTGTCGCGCTCGCCTTCGAGCATTTTCGACACGGGGATACCGGTCCACTTCGAGACAACTTCGGCAATTTCTTCCTCGGTCACCTTACTGCGCAGCAATTGGTTCTCGCTGTGACCATGCTGGTCGACCATCTGCAGGCTGCGTTCCAGGTCCGGGATCACCCCGTACTGCAACTCGGCCATGCGGTTCAGGTCGCCCTTACGGCGTGCGGTTTCCAGCTCCTGGCGCGACTGCTCGATCTTTTGCTGGATCTGTGCCGAACCCTGTACTTCAGCTTTTTCCGCGTTCCAGATTTCCTCGAGGTCCGAGTACTCGCGTTCCAAGCGGAGGATTTCTTCCTGGAGTTTTTCCAGGCGTTTTTTCGCCGCTTCGTCCTCTTCTTTTTTCAGTGCCTGGGATTCGACTTTCAGTTGAATCAGGCGCCGATCAAGACGGTCGAGCACTTCCGGCTTGGAGTCGATCTCCATGCGGATACGGCTGGCCGCTTCGTCGATCAGGTCGATGGCCTTGTCGGGCAACTGCCGGTCGGTGATATAGCGATGGCTCAACTTCGCCGCCGCAATGATCGCGCCGTCAGTGATCGCTACCTTGTGGTGGACCTCATAGCGTTCTTTCAGGCCCCGCAGGATCGCGATGGTGTCTTCTTCGCTCGGTTCTTCCACCAGCACTTTCTGGAAACGCCGCTCAAGGGCCGCATCCTTCTCGATGTACTGGCGGTATTCGTTGAGCGTGGTGGCACCCACGCAGTGCAACTCGCCCCGCGCCAAGGCAGGCTTGAGCATGTTGCCGGCGTCCATCGAGCCTTCGCCTTTACCGGCGCCGACCATGGTGTGCAGCTCGTCGATAAACAGAATGATCTGCCCTTCCTGCTTCGACAGCTCGTTAAGCAGGGATTTGAGACGTTCTTCGAACTCGCCGCGGAATTTCGCGCCGGCGATCAGCGACCCCATGTCCAGGGACAGCAGGCGCTTGCCCTTGAGGCCGTCCGGCACTTCACCGTTGATGATGCGCTGGGCCAGGCCCTCGGCAATCGCGGTTTTACCCACGCCAGGCTCACCGATCAGCACCGGGTTGTTCTTAGTACGGCGCTGCAAGACCTGGATGGTGCGACGAATCTCGTCGTCACGGCCGATCACCGGGTCAAGCTTGCCTTCTTCGGCGCGCTTGGTCAGGTCGACAGTGTATTTATCCAGGGCCTGACGCGACTCCTCGTGGTTGGGGTCGTTCACCGCTTCGCCGCCACGCAGGTTGTTGATGGCGTTTTCCAGGGCTTTTTTGCTGACGCCCTGGCCCAGCAACAATTTGCCGAGCTTGCTGTTTTCGTCCATGGCGGCGAGCAGCACCAGCTCGCTGGAGATGAACTGGTCGCCCTTCTGCTGAGCCAGGCGGTCCGCTTGATTGAGCAGGCGCGCCAGGTCCTGGGACATATTCACGTCGCCCGTAGGATTCTGGATTTTCGGCAGTTGGTCGAGCTCTTTGCTCAACTCCTTGCGCAGGCTGTTGACGTCGAAGCCCACCTGCATCAGCAAGGGCTTGATAGAACCACCTTGCTGTTCCAGGAGCGCCTGCATCAAGTGCGCAGGCTCAATGGCCGGGTGGTCGAGGCCGACCGCCAGGGATTGGGAGTCCGATAAGGCCAATTGCAGTTTGCTGGTTAAACGATCAATACGCATTAGTCACCTTCCTTTTGAGCAGGCCGGAGCTACAAACACATCCTGAATGAAGAAACCTGCCAGATAGCCCTATAGATGTGGTCGATTCTGGGAGATTCAAGCGTCGGACAGTTGACGTAGATCAGAAGAGTCTAGCGCTCCAGCCAAATAAGGGAGGCGAACCGACCCGTGCGTGGACTGCGGCGGAAAGAAAAGAAGCGCGGATCGTTCACGGTGCAGAACCCGCCACCGTAAACGGCAGTGATACCGCGGGCAGCCAGGCGCAAACGGGCCAGCTGGTAGATGTCGGCCATGAACTTGCCGGGGTTGCGACTGGGCACAAAGGCCTGGGCGGTGCCCGGCAGTTGCTGCACGAACGCTTCCCGCACTTCCGGGCCGACTTCGAAGGCTTGCGGGCCAATGGCCGGGCCCAGCCAGACCAATATGTCGGCAGGCTCGGCTTGCAGGCTTTCGGCGGTGGCCTCCAGCACGCCCGCGGCCAAGCCACGCCAACCCGCGTGAGCGGCGGCGACGCGTGTGCCGGCGCGGTTGCAGAACAACGCAGGCAGGCAATCGGCGGTCATGGAGGTGCAGGCGATGCCCGGCGTGCTGGTCCAACTGCCGTCGGCTTCGGCAATGCGCTCGGGGTCGGCCTCGACCACGTTCACGCCGTGGACCTGGCGGAGCCAGGCCGGCCGGACATGAAAGACTTCGGTGAGGCGACGGCGATTTTCAAGCACAGCCTCGGGGCTGTCCTCGACGTGATCGCCCAGGTTGAGGCTGTCGAACGGCGCCAGGCTGACGCCGCCCGCACGGGTGGTGACGCAGGCCTTGACCTGAGCCGGCGCGGGCCAGTCAGGAATCAGCCAGTCACTCATCCGATAAATGCCTCGCGATCCTGCCTGAGCAGCGACAGCAACCAGACCAGATCGTCCGGCAGAGGCGATTCCCAGCTCATCCGCTTACCGCTCGTCGGATGATCCAGCTCCAGGAACCGCGCATGCAGCGCCTGACGCGGGAAGGACTTCAGCGATTCAACCATGGTGGCACTGGCCGCCGGCGGAATACGGAAGCGACCGCCGTAGGCCGGATCTCCGACCAACGGGAAGTTGATGTGCGCCATGTGTACGCGAATCTGGTGGGTACGGCCGGTTTCCAGCTTGACCCGCACATGGGTGTGGGACCGGAAACGCTCCAGCACACGGTAGTGGCTGACGGCCTGCTTACCGCCTTCCATCACCGCCATACGCTGGCGCTGCTGGCCGTGACGACCGATAGGCGCATTGATCTTGCCACCCGCCACCACGACGCCGATCACGATGCACTCGTAGATCCGGCTGACGCTGCGGCTCTGCAACTGTGTAACCAGCTGCGTCTGGGCCTGAATGGTCTTGGCCACCACCATCAAGCCGGTCGTGTCCTTGTCCAGGCGGTGTACGATGCCGCAGCGCGGGACATTGATGATGTCCGGCACATGGTGCAACAGAGCATTGAGCAAGGTGCCATCAGCGTGCCCGGCCGCCGGGTGAACCACCAGGCCTGCGGGTTTATTGATGACCAGGATGTCGTCGTCTTCATAGACGATGTCCAGCTCGATGTCCTGGGCGATCCATTCTCCCTGGGCTTCCTGCTCGGCAGTCAGCTCAAGAATCGCACCGCCATGGACTATGTCTCGCGGGCGGATAACCGCTCCATCCACAGTCAGGCGGCCGTCTTTGATCCAGGCGGAAAGGCGCGAGCGCGAGTGCTCAGCGAATAATTGTGCGGCGACTTGATCGAGGCGTTGGCCGCCCAATTCGGACGGCACCTCTGCGCGAAGTTCAATTTTATCGGACATGCTCAGACTAGGCGTGGCACAGCCTTTGGTTTCGGCTGCGCGCTTGTGGTTAAATACGGCGTCTTTTGCCCCGATGCTTTCAACGGGGCGCTCATCATAACAGGACGGCCCCGCCCAAGACAGCGGCCGTCATAGGGACGCAAGCCGCCATGCAAGTGAAACACCTGCTGCTGATCGCCATCCTCGCCATGACTGCTGCTTGCTCGTCAACAAAGGAAGTCGTCGACGAAAACCTGAGCGAAGTCGAGCTGTATCAACAAGCTCAAAAAGACTTGGACAATAATAGCTACACCAGTGCCACAGCCAAGCTGAAGGCCCTGGAGTCGCGCTATCCGTTCGGGCGCTACGCCGACCAGGCCCAGCTCGAGCTGATCTACGCCAACTACAAGAACGCCGAGCCGGAAGCCGCCAAGTCCGCCGCCGAGCGTTTTATCCGCCTGCACCCGCAGCACCCGAACGTCGACTATGCCTACTACCTCAAGGGCCTGACCTCGTTCGACCAGGACGTTGGCCTGCTGGCGCGCTTCCTGCCGCTGGACATGACCAAGCGTGACCCGGGCGCTGCCCGCGACTCCTACAACGAGTTCGCCCAGCTGACCAGCCGCTATCCCAACAGCCGCTACGCGCCGGACGCCAAGCAGCGCATGATCTACCTGCGCAACCTGCTGGCCTCCTACGAAATCCACGTGGCCCACTACTACCTGACCCGTCAGGCTTACGTGGCAGCCGCCAACCGTGGTCGCTATGTCGTGGAAAACTTCCAGGAAACCCCTTCCGTGGGTGACGGCCTGGCGGTGATGACCGAGGCCTACCAGCGCCTGCACCTGGACGCCCTGGCGGCCACCAGCCTGGAAACCCTGAAGCTCAACTACCCGGATCACCCAAGCCTGAAAGACGGCCAGTTCGTGCCTCAGGTTGCCGAAGCGGACAACCGTTCGTGGCTGAGCAAGTACACCCTGGGCCTGATCGAGTCGCGTCCACCGCTGCCGCCGGGTGAAACCCGCGCCAACCAGGACGTGATGAAACAGTTCCAGGACGCCAAGGAAGCCATCCCTGCGGACCTCAAGCCCCATGATGAAAATGGCGATGTGATCGAAGAACAAGCGCCGCAAGCCCTGGGCAACAACCAGGACCGCTCGTGGTTCAGCTACATGACCTTCGGTGTGTTCGACTGATCATCCGACGCAACGTAAAAAGGGAGCCCTCGAGGCTCCCTTTTTTATGCGCAAGCATTATTGCGCTGTGCGCCTGCCACGTCCTTGGCTAAACTGGCGCATTCCTTGTCGAGAAACTGCCCATCATGGTTCGTCTACTGTTCTGGATTGCCGTCATTGCTGCCGCGGTATGGTTCTGGCGCAAATTCAAAAACCCGGCCGTCAAACAACAACGTTCCGGCGAACCCGACGCAACGCCAATGGTGCGCTGCGCTCACTGCGGCGTGCATCTGCCGCAGGACCGAGCACTGAGCTCACGACAAGAATGGTATTGCACCCAGGCGCATCTGGAGCAAGGGCCGAAAGCTATCCAACGTTGATCCGACCTGCGGGGGCGTAGGGCGCCGGGTCGATGATCGGCGTGTGCCCCAGCAACAAATCGGCGAATAACTGGCACGACGCCGGCGCCAGCACGAGGCCGTTGCGGTAATGCCCGCAATTGAGCCACAGCCCGTTGAAACCGGGGACCGGACCGATGTAGGGAATACCTTCCGGCGAGCCTGGCCGCAGGCCCGCCCAATGGCCCACCACCTCGGCATCCGCCAGGGCGGGAATCAACTCCACGGCCGAAGCCTTCAGGCTCTCCAGCGCCGATCCGGTCGGCGTCTTGTCGAACCCTTCATGTTCCAGGGTACTGCCAATCAGAATGTGCCCGTCACGCCGCGGGATCGCATAACGCCCGTTGGCCAGGACCATGCTCGACAGAAAGTCCGAGGCGCATTTGTACAGAATCATCTGGCCTTTGACCGGCTCAACCGGCAGCGACAGGCCCAGCTTGTCCAGCAACTGCCCACTCCAGGCCCCCGCCGCAAGCACGACCTGATCACCGAGCACCGGCCCGGCAGGCGTATTAACGCCGACGACGTTGTCGCCGTCCAACACAAACCCGTCAACTTCGCACTGTTCATGAATCGTCACGCCTGGCAGCGCCAGCAGCGCCGCCTTGAGGGATTTGATCAGGCGCGGGTTGCGCACATTCGCCACATTCGCCATGTAGATCGCCTGGGAGTAACCACCGCCCAGCACCGGAACCGCATCATGGGCGACCGACACATCCACCTTGCTCAATGGTCGTCCTTCACGGGCGGCCCAGGCCAATGCGTCGGCTTCATCCTCCAGATCCAGCCAGTAGAGCCCGGTGGTGTGGACCTCCGGATCAACGCCGGTATCGGCAAACAAGCGCTCGGCCAGTTGTGGATAAAAGTCCTGGGACCAATGAGCCAAAGCCGTGACTGCCGGGCTGTAGCGCCACGGGTACAGTGGCGAGACAATGCCGCCACCTGCCCACGAGGACTCCTGCCCGAGCCCCGAGCGTTCCAGCAGTACGACTGCCAGGCCCTGGGTCGCCAGGTTGAACGCCGTCAACAAGCCGATTACTCCGCCACCGACCACCACCACTCGCTGTTGCTTAGCCATCATTTGATCCAGCCGATAAAAAGGGAAAAGCGCACTCGGCGCCCACTCATGGAGTACACCCATCACTGCCCCCAGCATGTCTTGCGTGACATGCCTGGGGCCGCTCCGGGGTTGGTCCGCGCACCGCTACTGGTCAGGCTGAATGCCCCGCAAGCGTCGCCTGCCATGACAGAGTCGACGCCTGGTGTGGCCAGCAGGCTGAAATCCTGAGGGTTCAGCGCAGCCGTGATTCTATAGCGATCATTGCCGACGCTGACGCCGCTTGCATCAATAAAACTGCCATTGCTCGTGTAATACCGCTCCAGAGACTGAGCTTGCTCGGTCAACAGCACGACAATTTCCGCGCGATAGGCCTTGTTCACATGGCCGACATACGCCGGATAAACGACACCGGCCAGCACCGCGACGATCGCCACGGCAGTCAGTAACTCAATCAATGTAAAACCCTGGCTATCCATGCCCATTGCGCCGCTCCTCAGTAAAGTTGTCGCCACATCACTCGCTGAAACCGCGAGCGCCCCCCCTCGTCCACCCGCGCATACATGGCCTCCAGCACCGTGCGCGATTGGCCACGGAGCCCCACCGCCGTAACCCGATAGAGCATTGCCGGCATCTGCGCAGGCAAATGAGCCAGCCCCACGACAGGCCCGAGCGCTTGAACCGCGTAAAGACCGCCGTCCATGGCGGCCCAGTTCACCCTCGAAACGGGATCGGTTCCGGGAGCTATCACCGAAGACGACTCGCGCGGCGGCGCACAGGTGATGATCGCCGCGCACACAGGCCACGCGGCGCCTGCCCGCCGCACGGCCGCCTCCCCCAGCCTCAGGCCACTTTCGGCACTTTGCAGCGACTGGTTGCGATGCCAGACACTGCCAACGACCTTCTGCTGGGACACCGCACCCTGCATCGAAGACAACGCGATCAGCGATAACAGCAACAGGAACACCAGGCTGATCAGCAGCACCATGCCCGCCTGCCGTCGTTCAACAACACGAAACCCTGCCATGGTCGCCCTACCCCAGCCGGTTGCGCAGCGCTGCAACCACGCTCCAGGTTTGCGCCTTCACCAACCCGTCCGGGTCTTGCAGCGTCAAACGGATGCGTACACTGCGTATCAGCGAATTGTCAGCCGGGCCGGGGTCATAACCCACCACCGGCGTCGAGTCAGGCTTGGCTGCCACGCCGAAACTGATCTCGAACGCCTGCACGTTGTCCACCAGCACCGCCCTGGCCGGGGCTGACGGGGTACTGACTTTCAGCTGGCCAGCCTCGAAGGTGTAGGTGAGCTGGCGTATCGCAAAGCGTATCTGCCCCGGCACGGCGGGTGGTGGCGTGCCGGCATAAGCGTGGGCAGAGCCGGAGCAGTCGGACAATACGGTCCAATCCGGCTTGCCGCCGTCCTCGCCGACCTCAGCGCTGACCAGCGTCAGCGACCTTGCGTCACCCGTGGCACTCCAGCTGATTGGTCGATCGAAAGCCAACGGCGCACCTTCGATCGATGCCGTAGCCAGGCAACCGAACATGCCCGCCAGGCGAATGTCCTGAATCAGCTTGCCGAGCGCAAACCGCGCATCATCCTGCAGCAGCATGGCGGCCTGCTGGCTGGCATCGGTGGTTCGAGCGCTGATGGCGATTTGGCTGAACCCAAGGCTCAGCACCAACCCGAGCGTCAACGCCAGCAGCAGCTCCAACACACTGAAACCCCGCACCCGCCGATTCATTGCGACACCTGCGATTCATCGGCGATGCGGCTGGTGAGTGTGAGCGTTTCCCTCGCCCCGGCTTTTTTTGCCCCCCTGGCATCATCCCAACTGATGCTCACGGTCACCTCATCGGCACGAACGAGCACCGAGCCACTGCCGCTGTCGCCGGCGAAACCGATGATATTGGCCTCGAAATCGTGCAGGTCGAGGTCGCGCACGCTGCCCGTCGACGTGAACAGTGGCGCGCGCTCGGTTCGCACCCACGAATAGTCGGCGCCAGCATTGGCGCGAATGCGGTCCAGCATGTCGTAGGCGATGAAGCTGGCCTGGCTGGTCATCCGCGTACTGTCGGTGTACTTGAGCGCATTGAGCTGGACCACCGCAGCGCCCAGCAGGCCGATCACCAGAATCAGCACCGCCACCACCACCTCGATCAGGGTCATGCCGGTTTGGTGGCGGGAAGTCACCGGTCGAAACAAAGCAGTCGAGCAAGCAAGCATTACCGTCGTCATCCCTGTCAAAGGCCGGAAAAAGCAGGAAAAACCTGCTGTGCGGCCCAAGACTAGCGGCGGTTTTCGGCCTGTGCCGCTCCCGGAACAAAGGGAAATACTTTGGACATAAAGGCCAGCATTCAACGCCACGACCGGAGCGCTATACCTAGGCATGCCACCTGAATATGCATCGCGTCCACGGAGGGACCGCACATGACACAACGAGGCTTCACCCTGATCGAACTACTGCTCGGGCTGATCCTGAGCGGCATCCTCGCGCAGCTGGCGGTCCCCAGTTTCAAGGGGTTGCTGGAGTCCCAGCAGCGACACAGTGCGGCCCAGTCTCTGGTTGGCGGCCTGCGCTATGCGCGCAGCGAAGCCATCGCACGCAACCGGGCGGTAGTCATTCATGCCTTGGACGACGATTGGAGCCGGGGCTGGCGGGTGATCGTGGACCTGAACGGGCGCGGCCATCTGGACGACGATAATCCCGTATTGCTGGAGCATCAGGACAATGGGCGCGTACCGATCGTGGGCAATGGCCCGGTCAGGAGCCAGGTACGCTTCAGCGGGTTGGGCGAGCCGGTCTTTGCCGGCGGGGGCTTTCGTGCCGGCACCGTGCATGTATGCGCCACGGATCAGGCACAAAGCCTGTTTCAAGTGGTGCTGGCTCCCAGCGGACGCATCAGCCTGCGCCGGGATAAAACCGAGCAGGCATTATGCCGGGGCTCGCTCAACACCCTGGGACTCAGAGCAGCGAACGCACCCGCAGCTCCTTGGGCATGGAGAAAGTGATGTTCTCCTCACGACCGGCCAACTCATCGGCACCGGTAGCGCCCCAGGCCTGCAACTGCTGGATCACACCGCGCACCAGCACTTCCGGTGCCGAGGCGCCCGCAGTGATGCCGATGCGCTCGACGCCGTCGAACCAGCTGCGCTGCATGTCCTCGGCGCCGTCGATCAGGTACGCCGGCGTGGCCATGCGTTCAGCCAGTTCACGCAGGCGGTTGGAGTTGGAGCTGTTAGGGCTGCCGACAACCAGCACCACATCACATTCATCGGCCAGTTGCTTGACTGCGTCCTGGCGGTTTTGCGTGGCGTAGCAGATGTCGTCCTTGCGTGGGCCGCCAATTGCCGGGAAGCGTGTGCGCAGGGCATCGATCACTCGGCTGGTGTCGTCCATCGACAACGTGGTCTGGGTGACGAAGGCCAAACGCTCAGGGTTGCGTACCTGCAGGTTGGCAACGTCTTTTTCGTCTTCCACCAGGTAGATTGCGCCACCGTTGCTGCCATCGTACTGGCCCATGGTGCCTTCGACTTCCGGGTGGCCGGCGTGGCCGATCAGGATGCATTCACGGCCATCGCGGCTGTAGCGCGCGACTTCGATATGCACCTTGGTAACCAATGGGCAGGTGGCATCGAACACTTTCAGGCCGCGGCCTGCCGCTTCGGTCCGCACCGCCTGGGATACGCCGTGGGCGCTGAAGATAACGATAACGTCGTCCGGCACCTGGTCGAGTTCTTCGACAAAGATGGCGCCGCGAGCGCGCAAGTCTTCGACCACGAATTTGTTGTGGACGACTTCATGGCGCACATAAATCGGCGGCCCGAAGACTTCCAGGGCACGGTTGACGATTTCGATCGCGCGGTCCACGCCGGCGCAGAAGCCACGGGGGTTGGCGAGTTTGATTTGCATGCTGTGCCTCGTGTCTTTGTGGGAGCTGGCTTGCCTGCGATGCGGTCGACTCGGTGTATCAGGTACACCGAGGTGATGCCATCGCAGGCAAGCCAGCTCCCACACAAGCCAGCGCCCGCAGGAGCCGGTTCTGTCAGTTAGAGCGCTTTAACGTCGAAGATTTCTACGTCAAACGTCAAGGTTTTACCGGCCAACGGATGGTTGAAGTCGATGGTCACTTGCGCGTCATCGAAGGCTTTGACCACACCCGGCAGCTCGGTGTTCGCTGCATCGTTGAAGATCACCAGCAGGCCTTCCGACAGCTCCATGTCCTGGAACTGCGAACGCGGGATGATCTGTACGTTTTGCGGGTTGGGCTGGCCAAAGGCGTTTTCCGGCAGGATCTGCAGGGTGCGCTTGTCGCCGGCCTTGAAGCCGAACAAGGCCGCTTCAAAACCCGGCAGCAGGTTGCCATCGCCCACCTTGAAGGTCGCAGGGGATTTGTCGAACGTGCTGTCGACCGTGTCGCCATTCTCCAGGCGCAATGCGAAATGCAAGGTGACTTCCGTGTTCTGGCCGATGCGTTGTTCAGCCAATACCTGATCAGTCATGAACGGTCTCTCCGGTTTTCTTACTTTTGAACATATCGAGTGCCAGCATGATTGCACCGACGGTGATGGCGCTGTCGGCAAAATTGAACGCGGGGAAGTACCAGCGGTTCTGCCAATGCACCAGAATGAAGTCGATCACATGGCCCAGGGCGATGCGGTCGTACAGGTTGCCCAGCGCGCCACCCAGCACCAGTGCCAAGGCGATGGCCAGCCAGGTGTCATCGCGCCCCAGGCGCTTGAGCCAGACCACCAGCACCGCACTGACCACCACGGCGATCAGGGCGAACAACCAGCGTTGCCAGCCGCCGCCATCGGCCAGGAAGCTGAACGCCGCGCCGGTGTTATAGGCCAGCGTCCAGCTGAAGTAATCCGGGATCACCACGATCTGCTGGAACATCTCCAGGGAGCCCTCGAAGTGAGCCTTGCTGACCTGGTCGATGACCAGGACCAGCACGCTCAATACGAGCCAGCCAAGACGTCCGAAACGACTGGCGTTAGGCATAGTGACGAACCTCGCCGGCACCGCTGATGTTGTCGACGCAACGACCGCAGATTTCCGGATGCTCAGGGTTCACGCCGACATCTTCACGGCAGTGCCAGCAACGGGCGCACTTGGGGAAGGCCGACTTGACGACTTTGAGCTTCAGGCCAGGCACTTCGGTGGCCACGGCGTCCGCCGGGGCCTGGGCGAATGGCGCCAGGCTCGCAGTGGAGGTGATCAGCACGAAGCGCAGTTCGTTGCTCAGCTTGGCCAGGTCGGCGCTCAGGCCTTCCTCGGCAAACAGAGTGACTTCGGCTTGCAGGTTGCCACCGACGGCCTTGGCCGCGCGCTGCACTTCCAGCTCCTTGTTCACGGCCACTTTCACCGCCATCACGCCGTCCCAGTACTCGCGGCCCAGTTCGAAGTCGGCCGGCAGTTCGGTCAGGCCTTCGTACCAAGTGTTGAGCATCACCGATTCGTTGCGCTCGCCCGGCAGGTATTCCCACAGTTCGTCGGCGGTGAAGGCCAGGATCGGTGCGATCCAGCGCACCAGCGCTTCGGAGATGTGGTACAGCGCGGTCTGCGCCGAGCGGCGCGCCTTGCTGTTGACGCCGGTGGTGTACTGGCGGTCCTTGATGATGTCGAGGTAGAAACCGCCCAGCTCCTGCACGCAGAAGTTGTGGATCTTCGAGTAGACGTTCCAGAAGCGGTATTCGCCGTAGTGCTCTTGCAACTCGCGCTGCAGCAACAGGGTACGGTCCACGGCCCAACGGTCCAGGGCGAGCATGTCCTCGGCCGGCAGGATGTCGGTGGCCGGGTTGAAACCGGTCAGGTTCGACAGCATGAAGCGTGCGGTATTGCGGATACGGCGGTAGGCATCGGCGCTACGCTGCAGGATCTGCTCCGACACGGCCATCTCGCCCGAATAATCGGTCGAGGCCACCCACAGACGCATGATATCGGCGCCCAGGGTGTCGTTGACCTTTTGCGGCGCGATCACGTTGCCCAGGGACTTGGACATCTTGCGGCCGTTTTCGTCGACGGTGAAACCGTGGGTCAGCAGTTCGCGGTACGGTGCGTGGTCGTCGATGGCGCAACCTGTCAAAAGCGACGAGTGGAACCAGCCGCGGTGCTGGTCCGAACCTTCCAGGTACAGGTCGGCGCGCGGGCCGGCCGCATGCCCCATCGGGTGCGAACCGCGCAGCACGTGCCAATGGGTGGTGCCGGAGTCGAACCACACGTCGAGGGTGTCGCTGATCTTGTCGTACAGCGGCGCTTCGTCGCCCAGCAGCTCGACGGCGTCCAGCTTGAACCAGGCTTCGATGCCTTCCAGCTCAACGCGCTGGGCCACGACTTCCATCAGTTCGACGGTACGCGGGTGCAGCTCGCCGCTTTCCTTGTTGAGGAAGAACGGGATCGGCACGCCCCAGTTGCGCTGGCGGGAGATGCACCAGTCCGGACGGTTGGCGATCATCGAGTGCAGGCGCGCCTGACCCCAGGCCGGGACGAACTTGGTGTCTTCGATGGCTTTGATCGCGCGGTTGCGCAAGGTGTCGCCGCTGGCCGGTTCTTTATCCATGCCGATGAACCACTGCGCAGTGGCGCGGTAGATCAGCGGGGTCTTGTGGCGCCAGCAGTGCATGTAGCTGTGCTTGATGGTCTCGGTGTGCAGCAGCGCGCCGACTTCCGACAGCTTGTCGATGATCGGCTGGTTGGCCTTGAAGATGAACTGGCCACCGAAGAATTCCAGGGACGGCGCATAAACACCGTTGCTCTGCACCGGGTTCAAGATGTCGTCGTTGACCATGCCGTAGGCCTTGCAGGTCACGAAGTCGTCTACGCCGTAAGCAGGCGCGGAATGAACGATGCCGGTGCCGGCGCCCAGTTCAACGTAGTCAGCCAGGTACACCGGCGACAGGCGGTCGTAGAACGGGTGACGGAAGTTGATCAGTTCCAGCGCGGAACCGGTGGTGGTGGCGATCACCGAACCTTCCAGCGCGTAACGCGCCAGGCAGGCTTCGACCATCTCTTCGGCCAGCACCAGCAGGCGATCACCGACATCCACCAGGGCGTAGGTGAATTCCGGGTGGACGTTCAGCGCCTGGTTGGCGGGGATGGTCCATGGGGTGGTGGTCCAGATCACGATGGCGGCTGGCTTGGCCAGGCTTGCCAGGCCAAAGGCCGCGGCCAGCTTGGCGTCGTCGGCGATCGGGAAGGCCACGTCGATGGTCGAGGACTTCTTGTCTTCGTACTCGACTTCCGCCTCAGCCAGGGCCGAACCGCAGTCGAAGCACCAGTTCACGGGCTTGAGGCCCTTGAACACGAAACCGCCCTTGACGATTTCGGCCAAGGCGCGGATTTCACCGGCTTCGTTCTTGAAGTCCATGGTTTTGTACGGGTTGGCCCAGTCGCCCAGGACACCCAGGCGGATGAACTCGGACTTCTGCCCTTCGATCTGCTCGGTGGCGTAGGCACGGCACAGTTCGCGGGTTTTATCGGCGCCCAGGTTCTTGCCGTGGGTCACTTCGACTTTGTGTTCGATCGGCAGGCCGTGGCAATCCCAACCCGGGACATACGGCGCGTCGAATCCCGACAGGGTCTTCGAGCGGACGATCATGTCCTTGAGAATCTTGTTCAGCGCATGACCGATGTGAATCGTGCCGTTGGCATAAGGAGGGCCGTCGTGCAGGACGAATTTCGGACGATCCTTGCCAATTTCGCGCAACTTTCCGTACAGGCCAATACTGTCCCAGCGCTGCAGGATCTGCGGTTCGCGCTGTGGCAGGCCGGCCTTCATTGGGAAGGCGGTGTCCGGAAGGTTTAGCGTGGCTTTATAGTCGGTCATTTAAGGCTCTTCGGTTAGCGATGGGCGCTAGGTGCGGCTAGGGCACGGGCGGCGGCGACATCCGCATTGATCGCCGTTTTCAACGCCTCGAGGGAGGCGAAACGCTGCTCTTCACGCAGCTTTTGGTGGAAAACCACCGTCAAACGCCGGTCATACAGATCACCGGCAAAATCCAAAAGGTGAACTTCCAGGTGGGCCTTGCCATCACCTGCAACCGTGGGCCTGACGCCTATATTGGCGACTCCCGGCCACGATTGGCCGTCGATGTCGACGCTCACCAGGTAAACCCCGGTCAGCGGCACACGACGGCGCTTGAGCTGCACGTTGGCGGTTGGCGTGCCCAGTTGGCGCGCCAGCTTCTGGCCGTGCAATACCCGCCCGGCAATGCGGAACGGGCGACCGAGCAAACGCTCGGCCAAGGCGAAGTCGGCAGCGGCCAGGGCATTACGCACCTGGGTACTGCTCACGCGCAGGCCGTCCAGTTCGACGGTTTGCGCGGCTTCGACGGTAAAACCCTGGGTTACGCCGGCGTGCTGCAGAAAATCGAAATCGCCGACCCGATCACAGCCGAAACGGAAGTCGTCGCCGACCTCCAGGTGCTGTACGCCCAAGCCATCCACCAGGATACGGTCGACGAACTCGGCGGCGCTGAGGCTGCGCAAACGCTGGTTGAAGGCCAGGCACAGCACACGGTCCACGCCCTCCTCGGCCAACAGTTGCAGCTTGTCGCGCAAGCGGGCCAGGCGCGCTGGCGCCGTTTCCGGGGTAAAGAATTCCCGCGGCTGTGGCTCAAAAATCACCACGCAGCTGGGCACGCCCAACTCGACCGCGCGCTCGCGCAGCCGGGCCAGGATAGCCTGGTGGCCACGGTGTACACCGTCAAAGTTGCCAATAGTGGCGACGCAGCCCCGATGCTGGGGGCGCAGGTTGTGGAGACCTCGAACCAGCTGCATAACGCGCTTCTTGCTCATAAAGTGGTCGATTATAACCACACCCGGCCCCGGATCACAGGCAACAGCGCAGGGCAAAATGGATGGAATCGATAAAACACCGGTTTTATCGCGGCAAACTCGCTAACCCAGCGCCTTGCGATTGAAATCCCGCAGGCGGAAACCTTGCAGCAGCAACATCCCGAAGTACACCACCACGCCCGCCACCACCAGCACGCCCAGGCGCAAGAAACGCTCGAGCATATGGCCTTGATCCCAGGCCGGCATGAAGTGCATCAGGCCCAGCAATACCGCCGACATCATCGCCACCGCCACCAGCAGCTTGAGGGCAAACATGCCCCAGCCAGGCTGCGGCTGGAACATCTGCTGTTTGCGCAGTTGGTAAAACAGCAGGCCGGCATTGATACAGGCACCGGCGCTGATGGCCAGGGCCAGGCCGGCATGCGCCAGCGGACCGATGAACACCAGGTTGAGCAGTTGCGTGACGACCAGCGTGAAGATCGCGATCTTCACCGGCGTGCGGATGTTTTGCTGGGCGTAGAACCCCGGCGCCAGCACTTTGATCACGATAATCCCAAGCAGACCGACCGAGTAAGCGATCAGCGCGCGCTGAGTCATCAAGGCATCGTGTGCGCCGAATTGCCCGTACTGGAACAACGACACCGTCAGCGGCTCGGCGAGGATTCCCAGGGCCAGGGAGCACGGCAACACCAGCACGAAGCACAGGCGCAGGCCCCAATCGAGAATGCGCGAGTATTCATGGCGGTCCTTGCTCGCGTAAGTACGCGCCAGCGTCGGCAGCAGAATCGTGCCCAGGGCCACGCCGAGGACGCCGGACGGCAGCTCCATCAAGCGATCGGCGTAGTACATCCACGACACCGAACCGGACACCAGCAATGAGGCGAACGCGGTGTTGATGATCAGCGAAATCTGGCTGACCGAAACCCCGAGGATCGCCGGCAGCATATTGCGCATCACGCGCCAGACGCCGGTGTCCTTGAGGTTCAGGCGCGGCAACACGAGCATGCCGATCTTTTTCAGGTGCGGCAGTTGGTAGAGCAATTGCGCCAGGCCGCCGGCCAGGACGGCCCAGCCCAGGGCCATGACCGGCGGATCGAAGTAGGGAGTGAGGAACAGCGCGAAAATAATCATGCTGACGTTAAGCAGGGTCGGCACGAACGCCGGCACCGAGAAACGGTTCCAGGTATTGAGGATGGCGCCAGCCAGGGATGACAGGGAAATCAGCAATATGTAGGGGAAAGTCACCCGCAGCAGATCAGTGGTCAGTGCGAATCTTTCCGGCGTATTGGCAAAACCAGGCGCCGTGGCCCAGATCACCCACGGCGCGGCGAGCATGCCGGCCACAGTCACCAGCATCAACACCAGGGTCAGCAAGCCCGAGACATAGGCGATGAATGTGCGGGTCGCCTCCTCGCCCTGCTGCGTCTTGTATTCCGCCAGAATCGGCACGAACGCCTGGGAAAACGCGCCCTCGGCGAAGATCCGCCGCAACAGGTTGGGCAGTTTAAAGGCAATGAAGAACGCATCCGTGGCCATGCTGGCGCCGAAAATGCGAGCCAACAAGGTGTCACGCACAAACCCCAATACCCGGGAAATCATCGTGATTGAGCTGACGGCAGCCAACGATTTGAGCAGATTCATTGAAAGAGTTTGCGCCTATAGATAAAGAGCAGGCGAACTACGCGCCTACTTATGCGATACTGCGCGCCTGCAACAGCACAGCGCCAAAGCTCGCGAGTTTACAGGTCAAGCGCCGGAAATAAATCACCCGCCTCTTCAGATCGACCACTCAGCAGTTCGCATCAACCGCCCTTGACAACCCATCAACTCATCGGCATGATTCGCGGCCTATTTTGTTTGCTATTTCCTAAAAAGTCTTTCGAGGAGCTCGACGGTGGCCAACACACCTTCCGCCAAAAAACGTGCAAAACAGGCTGAGAAGCGTCGCAGCCACAACGCCAGCCTGCGTTCCATGGTTCGTACCTACATCAAGAATGTAGTTAAGGCCATTGACGCAAAAGACGCTGAAAAAGCTCAAGCTGCTTACGTTCTGGCTGTGCCAGTTATCGACCGTATGGCCGATAAAGGCATCATCCACAAGAACAAAGCTGCTCGCCATAAAGGTCGCCTGAACGGCCACATCAAGGCTCTGAACCTTGCTGCTGCAGCCTAAGCGATAAACTGCCACGCAGGTTTACCTGCGTAACAGTTAAGAAATGCCCCGTACCGAAAGGTCCGGGGCATTTTTGTTTGGGCGCCATACATCTTTATTGCACGCACAAAAAAACGCCCCGAACCAGTCGGGGCGTTTTTGCTACCACCTGATCAAAACATCGATCAATGGTGATGACCGCCTTCACCGTGGACGTGGCCGTGAGCGACTTCTTCCTGGGAAGCGTCGCGGATGGCAACGATCTTCACTTGGAAGTTCAGGCGCTGGCCTGCCAGAGGGTGGTTACCGTCGACAGTGACGTCGTCGCCGTCCAGATCACGGATGGTGACGATCTGCATTTGGCCGTCTGGCGCGGAAGCGTGGAACTGCATGCCCACTTCCAGTTCGTCGACACCTTCGAACATGCTGCGGCTCAGGGTGCTGACCAGTTCGGCGGAGTATTCGCCGTAAGCATTTTCAGGCTCTACGACAACGGTCAGTTCATCACCGACGCTCTTGCCGACCAGGGCGTTTTCCAGGCCCGGGATAATGTTGCCTGCGCCTTGCAGGTAGACCAGCGGCGCGCCGCCGGCTGAGCTGTCGATGACCTCACCAGCGTCGTTGGTCAGGGTATAGTCGATGGAGACAGCCTTGTTAGCGGCGATCGTCATGGGGCGAGACCTTTTGCATAAGAATGAAGAACGGACAAGTCTAAACAAGGATTTGCCCGAAAGCGAACAGAACCCGGACGGACGGGACCAATCAACGGCCGTCGTCATCATCGGATTCCACCAGGACGACGACCGGCACTGGGTTGCCGAGCTGTCCTGCGGCCACACCCAGCACCTGCGCCACCAGCCGCCCTGGCAATCGCGCGCCTGGGTGCTCGACCCCGCACGCCGCCTGGAAAAAATAGGCCAGCCCTTTGCCTGCAGCTGGTGTGCGCAGGAGCGCGAATAACGATAACCTTGGCGCCTGATTCCCGGTAGGCACTCAACCATAGAGCGCCACCGAAGCCATGCACCTCCAGAGAATTCGCATGCAGACTTTTTTTATCGCGCCCACCGATTTTGGTGTGGGTCTGACCTCTATCAGCCTTGGGCTGGTCCGCACCCTTGAACGTGCCGGGTTGAAAGTCGGCTTCTTCAAACCGATTGCCCAGCCGCACCCCGGCGACACCGGCCCCGAACGCTCCACCGAGCTGGTCGCGCGCACCCACGGCCTCAAACCGCCGCAGCCCCTGGGCCTGGCCCATGTCGAGCGGATGCTCGGCGACGGCCAGCTCGACGAGTTGCTCGAAGAAATCATCACGCTGTATCAGCAGGCCGCCGTGGGCAAGGACGTGCTGATCGTCGAAGGCATGGTGCCGACCCGCAGCGCCAGCTATGCGGCGCGGGTCAACCTGCACCTGGCCAAGAGCCTGGACGCGGAAGTGATCCTGGTCTCGGCGCCGGAAAACGAAGTGCTCACCGAACTCTCCGGCCGCGTGGAGCTGCAGGCCCAACTGTTCGGCGGCCCGAAGGACCCGAAAGTGCTCGGCGTGATCCTCAACAAGGTACGCACCGATGAAAGCATGGAGGCCTTCTCGGCGCGCCTCAAGGAGCATTCGCCGTTGCTGCGCAGCGGGGATTTCCGCCTGCTCGGCTGCATTCCTTTCCAGCCCGAACTCAACGCGCCGCGCACCCGTGACGTCGCCGACCTGATGAGCGCGCAGATCCTCAACGCCGGGGATTACGAAACCCGGCGCATGACCAAGATCATCATCTGCGCCCGCACCATGCGCAACACCGTGGAACTGCTCAAGCCGGGCGTGCTGGTGGTGACACCGGGTGACCGCGACGACATCATCCTCGCCGTCAGCCTGGCGGCGATCAACGGCGTGCCCCTGGCCGGCCTGCTGCTGACCAGCGACACCCTGCCCGACCCGCGCATCATGGACCTCTGCCGAGGCGCGTTCCAGGCCGGGCTGCCGGTGCTGTCGGTGAGTACCGGTTCCTACGAGACCGCGAACCTGCTCAACAACCTGAACAAGGAAATTCCCATCGATGACCGTGAGCGGGCCGAGATCATCACCGATTTCGTCGCCAGCCACCTCGATGCGCGCTGGCTGCACCAACGCTGCGGCACGCCACGGGAGATGCGCCTGTCGCCGGCAGTGTTCCGCTACCAGTTGATCCAACGCGCCCAGGCCGCCAACAAGCGCATTGTCCTGCCCGAAGGCAGCGAGCCGTTGACCGTGCAAGCCGCCGCGATCTGCCAGGCCCGTGGCATTGCCCGCTGCGTGTTGCTGGCCAAGCCGGCGGATGTGGAAGCGGTCGCCCGCGCCCAGGGCATCGAATTGCCCGAAGGCCTGGAGATTCTCGACCCGGACCTGATCCGCGAGCGTTATGTCGAACCGATGGTCGCGTTGCGCAAAAGCAAAAGCCTCAACGCGCCGATGGCCGAACAGCAACTCGAAGACACCGTGGTGATCGCGACCATGATGCTCGCCCTGGATGAAGTCGACGGCCTGGTCTCCGGCGTTATCCACTCCACCGCGAACACCATCCGCCCGGCCCTGCAACTGATCAAGACCGCGCCGGGCTGCACCCTGGTGTCGTCGGTGTTCTTCATGCTGTTCCCCGAACAGGTGCTGGTGTACGGCGACTGTGTGATGAACCCGCACCCGAGCGCCGTCGAACTGGCGGAAATCGCCCTGCAGAGCGCCGATTCGGCGGCCGCGTTCGGTATCACCCCGCGGGTGGCGATGATCAGCTATTCCAGCGGTGAGTCGGCCAGCGGCGAAGAGGTGGAAAAGGTCCGCGAAGCCACCCTGCTCGCCCATGAACAGCAAAGTTCGCTGCTGATCGACGGCCCGTTGCAATACGATGCCGCCGCCAACGAAACCGTCGCCCGGCAACTGGCGCCCAACAGCCTGGTGGCGGGCAAGGCCACGGTCTTCGTGTTCCCCGACCTGAACACCGGCAACACCACCCACAAGGCGGTACAACGCAGCGCCGATTGCGTCAGCCTCGGGCCGATGCTCCAGGGCCTGCGCAAACCGGTGAACGACCTGCCGCGCGGCGCCCAGGTCGACGACATTGTGTACACCATCGCCCTGACCGCGATTCAAGCCGCCAACCGACCTATGGATATCTAAATGCTGGATTTTCTACCTGCCGCCGTGCGCGGGGTAATCGCGTCGTTGCTGCTGGCGCTGAACACGATCCTGCTGTGTTCGTTCCTGTTCATCGTCGCACTGTTCAAGGCCCTGCCGTTCGCCAAACGTTTCAGCGAATGGCTGATGAACCACACCCATGAAGCCTGGATCAGCAACAACAAGGCGTGGATGAACCTGGTACGGCGCACCCGCTGGCACCTCAAAGGCCTGGAAGGGCTGGACTACCAGCACTCTTATCTGGTGACCAGCAACCACCAGAGCTGGGTCGACATCATGGTCCTGCAATACGTGCTCAATCGCCGGATTCGCCCGCTGAAGTTCTTTCTCAAGCAGGAACTGATCTGGGTGCCGGTGATTGGCCTGGCCTGGTGGGCGTTGGGCTTTCCGTTCATGAAGCGCTACTCCAAGGCCTACCTGGAAAAACACCCGGAGAAGAAAGGCAAGGACCTGGAAACCACCCGCAAGACCTGCGCGAAGTTTCGCGCCAACCCTGTGGGCATTTTCAACTTTGCCGAAGGCACGCGGTTTACCGTCGGCAAGCATGCGCAGCAGAAGTCGCCGTTTCGCTACCTGCTCAAGCCCAAGGCTGGCGGTATCGCGTTTGTGCTGGATGCCATGGGTGAGCAGCTCAAGTCATTGGTCAATGTGACCATCCACTACCCCGCCGGGCGCCCAGGCTACTGGGACTTGTTGTGTGGGAATGTGCAGGACGTGGTGGTGCAGTTCGAAGAGGTGCAGATTCCGGCCGAGTTCATTGGCAAGAATTATGAGCAGGATAGCGAGTATCGGCTGGCGTTCCAGGCCTGGATCAACCGGTTGTGGGAAGACAAGGACGCGCTGCTGAAACAGTTGCACACCGACTACCCAGGCCGCCACTGATCAAAAGGTGGGAGGGGGGCTTGCCCCCGATAGCGGTGGTTCAGTCACCCGATGCTCTGACTGACACTCTGCAATCGGGGGCAAGCCCCCTCCCACATTCAACCGAGCCCGACCTTGAGGATGTGAAAAAGCCCGCCACCGATCACTCGGTGGCGGGCTTTTTGTAGCAGCGCGGTTTAGATCGCGCCGCGCTGACGCAACAGCTCCAGCACTTGCTTGACGCTGTCTTCCAGCGACAGGGCCTGGGTGTCGATCACCAGATCGGCATTCAACGGCACGTCGTAGGGGAAGGACTCGCCAGGGATGTTATCCCCACCGGCCGCGTACAAGCCTTGTGGATCGCGCTCGGCGCACACCAGCGGCGAAGCCTGCACGTAGACCGTCAGCAAGCGGTCGGCACCGATCAGTGCCTTGGCCTGTTCACGCCCTTCGGCATCCGGTGCAACGAACGCGGCCAGGGTCAGCAGGCCGGCTTCGTTGAACTGGCGTGCGACGTGAGCCGCACGACGCCAGTTCTCGGTACGCCCGACGCGATCCTGCGGCAAGCCTTTGTTCAGGTCGTGGCGCAGGTTCTGGCCATCCAGCACAAACACCGCGCGGCCCATGTCGAACAACTTGCGCTCAACCGCATAGGCCAGGGTGCTTTTGCCGGCGCCCGACAAGCCGCTGAACAACACGGTGGCCGGCTGCTGACCGAAGCGCTGGGCGCGCTCTTCGGTGGCCACATGGGCCAACTTGCCGTGCTGCGCGGCGCTGCCGTGGCTGACCGGCGGCGCGATGATCATGCCCGCGGCCACGGTGCCATTGGTCAAGCGGTCGATGACGATGAACGCGCCGGTGGTGCGGTTGCTCGCGTAACCGTCCAGGGCGATGGCGGCGTCGAGGCTGACCTTGACCCGGCCGATTTCGTTCAACTGCAGCGAACTCGCCGGGCCTTCGGCCAGGGTGTTCACGTCCACGCGATGCACGATGCTGGTGATGGAACCCGGCACGTAGCTGGTGGCGCGCTTGATGTCGTATTTCTTGCCCGGCAGCATCGGCTCTTCGGCCATCCACACCAGCATGGCGTCGAAGGCGTCGGTCACTTGCGGCACGTTGTCGGCATGCACCAGCAGGTCGCCACGGGAGATGTCGATCTCGTCTTCCATGGTCAGGGTCACGGCCTGGCCGGGACCGGCGTGTTCCAGTTCACCGTCGAAGGTGACGATGGATTTGACGCGGCTGCTCTTGCCCGACGGCAGCACCACGACTTCGTCGCCCTTGTGGACGATGCCGCTGGCCAGGGTGCCGGCGAAACCGCGGAAGTTCAGGTTCGGACGGTTGACGTACTGCACCGGGAAACGCAGGTCGGTGTAGTTGCGGTCGTTGGCGATCTCGACGGTCTCGAGGATCTCCATCAGCGACTGGCCGGTGTACCACGGCGAACGCTCGCTCTTGTTCACCACGTTGTCGCCCTTGAGCGCCGACATCGGCACGAACGCCATGGTGCTCGGTTTGAAGGCGATACCGTCGGCGAACTTCAGGTAGTCGGCCTTGATCTGCTCGAATACGCCTTCGTCGAAACCGTTGAGGTCCATCTTGTTGATGGCGACCACGATGTGCTTGATGCCCAGCAACGAGGCAATGAAGCTGTGGCGACGGGTCTGGGTCTGCACGCCGTAGCGCGCGTCGACCAGGATGATCGCCAGGTCACAGGTGGACGCACCGGTGGCCATGTTGCGGGTGTACTGCTCATGGCCGGGGGTGTCGGCAATGATGAATTTACGCTTGGCGGTGGAGAAGTAGCGGTAGGCGACATCGATGGTGATGCCCTGCTCGCGCTCGGCCTGCAGGCCGTCGACCAGCAGAGCCAGGTCGATGTCGTCACCGGTGGTGCCGACCTTCTTCGAATCGCGGGTGATGGCTTCCAGGTGATCTTCGTAGATCATCTTGGAGTCGTGCAGCAGGCGCCCGATCAGGGTGCTCTTGCCGTCGTCGACGTTGCCGCAGGTCAGGAAGCGCAACATTTCCTTGCGCTCGTGCTGGCCCAGGTAGGCGAGGATGTCCTCGCTGATCAAATCAGATTGATGCGACATGACAACCCCTTAGAAATAGCCTTGACGTTTTTTATCTTCCATCGAGCCGGCACCATCGTGGTCGATGACCCGGCCCTGGCGCTCGGAAGTTCGCGTCAGGAGCATTTCCTGAATGATGTCCGTCAGCGTCTCCGCTTCGGACTCCACCGCGCCCGTCAACGGGTAGCAGCCAAGGGTACGGAAACGGACTTTCTTTTTGACGATGCGGGCTTTGTCTTCGTCGGACAAGTGCTCGAGGATGCGGTCGTCGTCGATCATGATCAACGTGCCGTTCTTCTCGATCACATCGCGCTCGGCGGCGAAGTACAGCGGCACGATCGGGATGCCTTCCAGGTAGATGTATTGCCAGATGTCCAGTTCGGTCCAGTTGGACAGCGGGAACACACGGATCGACTCGCCCTTGTTGACGTTGCCGTTATAGACGTTCCACAGCTCAGGGCGCTGGTTTTTCGGGTCCCAGCGGTGCTTGCTGTCGCGGAACGAGTACACGCGCTCTTTGGCACGGGATTTCTCTTCATCGCGACGGGCACCGCCGAAGGCTGCGTCGAAACCATACTTGTCCAGGGCCTGCTTGAGGCCTTCGGTCTTCATGATGTCGGTGTGCTTGGCGCTGCCGTGGGTGAACGGGTTGATGCCCTGCGCCACACCGTCCGGGTTGACGTGGGTGATCAGGTCCAGGCCCAGTTCTTCAACCATGCGGTCGCGGAACGTGTACATCTCCTGGAATTTCCACTGGGTGTCGACGTGCATCACCGGGAACGGCAGCTTGCCCGGGAAGAAGGCCTTGCGTGCCAGGTGCAGCATCACGGCGGAGTCTTTACCGATCGAGTAGAGCATCACCGGGTTGTCGAACTCGGCGGCGACCTCGCGGATGATGTGGATGCTTTCCGCCTCCAGCTGTTTCAGATGCGTCAGTTTGTCGACCATGGCTACTCACGGAAAAACGATCTTATGGACGGCCAGCGGGCCGTGTTCGAGCGAGGCATGCTAGCACAGCACCTGCTTCTATTCAGGGCGCCGACTAGATCGAAACGGTATATGGATATGCCCCGAGGTTTGGCGGCGATGGGCGGCCGAACCCTCCCAAATGTGGGAGGGTGGTGTGCGTTAGATCGGGTTGGGACAATCGATGAACAAATGCTCCAGGGCGAAACGCCGCGCCAGGTAATCGCCCAACGCCTGCACACCGTAACGCTCAGTGGCGTGATGGCCGGCGGCGATAAAGCTGATGTCGTTTTCGCGGGCGCTATGGAAGGTCTGTTCGGAGGCTTCGCCGCTCAGGTACAGGTCGACGCTGGCCGCAATCGCCTGATCGATGTAACCCTGGCCACCGCCGGTACACCAGCCGACGCGGCGGATCATCTCGCTGCCTTCGATCAGCAGCGGCTCGCGCCCCAACACGCTCTGCACGCGGTGGGCGAAGTCACGCGGCGACAGCGGCTCCGCGAGAGAGCCGACCAGCCCGACGATCTTGAGGTCGGCCGGGTCCAGCGGGCCTTCGACGGTGATGTCCAACTGCCGAGCAAGCTGTACGTTGTTGCCGACCTCGGCGTGCAGGTCCAGCGGCAGGTGGTAGGCCAGCAGGCTGATGTCGTGCTTGAGCAGGGTCTTCAGACGGCGCTGCTTCATGCCGGTGATGCACGGGTTCTCGCCCTTCCAGAAATAACCGTGGTGGACCAGCACCAGGTCGGCCTGGGCTTCGACGGCGGCGTCGAGCAATGCCTGGCTGGCGGTGACGCCGCTGACGATACGCATCACCTGCGGGCGCCCCTCGACCTGCAGGCCGTTGGGGCAGTAATCGGCAATTTTTGCGCTGCCAAGGTAGCGGTCCGCTTCCTCGACGAGGGTGCTCAAAGCAACGGCCATAAAAGACTCCTAAATATCCCGTTCCGAGGCGCTCGCAGCCTCGTATAATGCGCGACATTATGGGCGCTCCCCCGCCCCCTGCAACCTGTCAGGACTTACTTGATGCTCAAGGCACTGCGTTTTTTTGGATGGCCATTGCTGGCTGGCGTGCTGATCGCGATGATGATTATTCAGCGTTACCCCCAGTGGGTGGGCTTACCGAGCCTTGATGTGAACCTGCAACAGGCCCCTCAAACCAATACGATGGTGCAAGGCCCGGTGACCTACGCCGACGCCGTGGTCATCGCCGCCCCTGCGGTGGTCAACCTGTACACCACCAAGGTCGTCAACAAGCCGGCGCACCCGCTGTTCGAAGACCCGCAGTTCCGCCGCTATTTCGGCGACAACAGCCCCAAGCAGCGACGCATGGAATCCAGCCTGGGGTCCGGGGTGATCATGAGCCCGGAAGGCTACATCCTCACCAACAACCACGTGACCACTGGCGCCGACCAGATTGTGGTAGCCCTGCGCGACGGCCGCGAAACCCTGGCCCGCGTGGTCGGCAGCGACCCGGAAACCGACCTCGCGGTGTTGAAGATCGACCTGAAAAACCTGCCCGCGATCACCATCGGCCGCTCCGAAGGGCTGCGGGTCGGCGATGTCGCGCTGGCCATCGGCAACCCGTTCGGCGTCGGCCAGACGGTCACCATGGGCATCATCAGCGCCACCGGGCGTAACCAGTTGGGCCTCAACAGCTACGAAGACTTCATCCAGACCGACGCCGCGATCAACCCGGGCAACTCCGGCGGCGCGCTGGTGGATGCCAACGGCAACCTGACCGGCATCAACACGGCGATTTTCTCCAAGTCCGGCGGCTCCCAGGGCATCGGTTTCGCGATCCCGGTCAAGCTGGCGATGGAAGTGATGAAGTCGATCATTGAGCACGGCCAGGTGATCCGTGGCTGGCTGGGGATCGAAGTGCAGCCGCTGAGCAAGGAACTGGCCGAGTCGTTTGGCCTGACCGGGCGCCCGGGCATCGTGGTCGCCGGGATCTTCCGCGATGGCCCGGCGCAAAAGGCCGGCCTGCAACTGGGCGATGTGATCCTCAGCATCGACGGCGAACCGGCCGGTGATGGCCGCAAGTCGATGAACCAAGTGGCGCGGATCAAGCCGACCGACAAGGTCACGATCCAGGTGATGCGCAACGGTAAAGAGCTCAACCTGACGGCGGAAATCGGCCTGCGCCCACCGCCCGCGCCGGTGACGGAAGAGGAATAACCTGCGCCCTCCGGGTGCCCGTTCGCGGGCACCTGTAAGCACATATTTCAGAACCGAATCGCCGACATAATGACATGTTATATTGTTTCAATATCGCTATTGGAACGCTCTATCATGTCGCCTCGCACGTTTCCCCCCTTGGCCGGCCTGGCCTTGGGTTTGCTGCTGGACCCCGCCTGCGCCGAAGACACCCGCATTGAACTGGACGCCATCAGCGTCACCACCGACGCCTACGAATCCGCCACCGGCCCGGTCAACGGCTATCGCGCCACCCGCTCCGCCAGCGCAACCAAGACCGACACCGCGCTGCGCGACATCCCGCAATCCATCAGCGTGATTCCCGCCAACGTGCTCAAGGACCTGGGCAGCACCAACGTGGAACGCGCCCTGGAATTTGCCGGCGGCGTCTCCAAGCAGAACAACTTCGGCGGCCTCACCCTCTACGAATACAGCGTGCGCGGCTTCACTACGTCGGAGTTCTATCAGGACGGCTTCAGCGCCAACCGCGGTTACCCGAGCACGCCGGATGCCGCCAATCTCGAACGCATCGAAGTGCTCAAAGGCCCCGCCGCCAGCCTGTACGGGCGTGGCGATCCCGGCGGCACGGTGAATATCGTCACCAAGAAACCCCAGCCCGACGCGTTCACCACCCTGCAAACCAGCGCCGGCAGTTGGGACCGCTATCGCACCGCGCTGGACGTGAACACCCCGCTCGACAGCGAAGGGCAGGTGCTGACGCGGGTCAACCTGGCGGTGGAAGACAACCATAGTTTCCGCGATCACGTAGACGCCAAGCGGGTGTTCGTCGCGCCGTCCTTCAGCTGGCAACTGGCCCCCGACACGCACCTGCTGGTGGAAAGCGAATTCGTGCGCCACCGCTCCACCTTCGACCGCGGCATCGTCGCGCCGCGCGGCATGTCGCGCTCCACCTTCCTCGGCGAGCCCAACGACGGCGACATCAACAACCACAACAACCGCCTCCAGGCCACCCTCGAACATCACCTCAACGACACGTGGGCCCTGCGCCTGGCCAGCCATTACAAACAAGGCAGCCTGTGGGGCGACGCTTCGGAAAACCGCGCGCTGAACAGCGACGGCCACACCGTCAACCGCCGCTACCGCGAACGCTCCATGGGTTGGCACGACAGCATCACCCAACTGGAACTGCGCGGTCTGTTCGACATCGGTCGTTGGCAACATGAGCTGCTGATCGGCACCGAGTACGAGGATTACCGCAAGAAGGAACGCGTGACCGCCATCGCCGGTAGCCCCTACGCGATCGACATCTACAACCCGGTCTACGGCCAGCCCAAACCCGATGGCGAGCGCTCCGGCACTGACTTCTCCGAACAGGTAAAAAGCCAGGCACTGAACCTGCAAGACCAGATCATCTTCACCGAACGCCTGCGCGGCATGTTCGGCGCGCGCTTCGAGCACTTCGAGCAACACACCGACGACTTCACCCGCGATCACGCCAAGAGCCGCCAGACCCACGACGCCCTGACCCAGCGCGCCGGCCTGCTCTATCAGCTCACACCTGAAGTCGGGGTGTTCGCCAACGCCTCGACCTCATTCAAGCCGAACAACGGCCTGGACGCTGGCGGCCAATCCTTCAAGCCTGAAGAGGGCGTGGGGTATGAAGTGGGGATCAAGAGCGAGCGGTTCGACGAGCGCCTCAGCGCCACCCTCGCCGCGTTCCACATCGAGAAGGAAAACGTGCTGACCGTGGACCCGGCCACCGACACCCAACGCGCCATGGGCAAGGCACGCAGCCAAGGGTTTGACCTGCAACTGAGCGGGCAACTGAGCGAGGCGGTGCGCGTGATCGGCGCGTTCGCCTACATCGATGCCGAAGTGACCAAGGGCGATAGAGCCATCCCCACCGGCAGCCGCATTCTCGGCGTGGCCAAGCGCAGCGGCAGCCTGTTGGGCGTGTATGAATTCCAGGACGGCACGTTGCGCGGTTCAGACGTGGGCGCGGCGTTCACCTATGTCGGTGATCGCTCCGGTGAAGCCGGCGGCAGCTTCGAACTGCCCGCCTATCACACCGTGGACCTGCTGGCGCATTACAAAGCCACCGACAACGTCACCGTGGGTTTGAACCTTAACAACCTGTTTGATGAAAAGTACTACGAACGCGCCTACAGCAATTACTGGGTCAGCCCCGGTGAACCGCGCAACTTCACGGTCAGCCTGACCCTCAACCTGTAACACGGTCAAACCTGTGGGAGGGGGCTTGCCCCCGATAGCGCTACAACAGTCACCTCACCCAGTGACTGGCAAACCGCTATCGGGAGCAAGCCCCTTCCCACATTACAGTGCCACGGGGGCCCGCTCGCACAGGGTGTTAAGCGCCACCGCCCACTGCTCGCTGTCATTCAAGCACGGCACCAGCACCAACTCCTCGCCGCCCGCTGCGCGGAATTGCTCCCGGCCACGGTCGCCGATCTCTTCCAGCGTCTCGATGCAGTCGGCCACGAACGCCGGGCACATAACCAGCAGCTTTTTCACGCCTTGCTGGGCCAACGCTTCCAGGCGTGCCTCGGTGTAGGGTTCGATCCACTTCGCCCGGCCCAGGCGCGACTGGAATGCCACCGACCATTTACCGTCCGGCAGCCCCATGCGCTCGGCAAAATTGCGGGCGACGCTGAAGCACTGTGCGCGGTAACACGTGGCAAGCACCTGCGGCGAAGCGTTGCGGCAGCAATCGGAATCCTTGAAGCAATGCGCGCCGGTAGGGTCGAGCTTGGTCAGATGGCGCTCGGGCAGGCCGTGGAAACTCAGGAGCAGGTGGTCGTACTCCTGCGCCACGTAAGGCCGCACGCTCGCCGCCAGCGCATCGAGGTACTCCGGCTGATCGTAGAACGGTTGCAGTATCGAGAACTGCACCTTGAGCTTCTTGTCGCGCACCACCCGCTGGGCTTCTTCAATCACCGTGGTCACGGTGCTGTCGGCGAACTGCGGGTACAACGGCGCCAGGGTGATTTTCTGAACGCCCTGGGCGGCCAGGCGCGTCAGGGTCGTTTCAAGGGACGGCTCGCCATAACGCATCGCCAGCTCCACCGGACCCTGGGTCCACTGCGCAGTCATTTTCTGCTGCAGGCGCTGGCTGAGCACCACCAGCGGCGAGCCTTCCTCCCACCAGATCGAGGCATAGGCATGGGCCGACTGCTCGGGACGCTTGATCAGGATCAGCGACACCAGCAAGCGCCGCACCGGCCACGGCAGGTCGATCACGTAAGGGTCCATCAGGAACTGATTGAGGTAGCTGCGCACATCGGCCACCGAAGTAGACGCCGGTGACCCCAGGTTGACCAGTAACAACGCGTGATCCGTCATGCAACATCCTATCTCTAGAGGCGGCTGGACAAGTCGTCCAAGGCCGCCTTCAACTCAGTGAACTGGAAAGTGAAACCGGCCGCCAACAGGCGTTCGGGCAAAGCTTTCTGGCCGCCCAGCAACAAACCGGACAACTCGCCCAACCCCACCTTCAACACGAAGGCCGGCATGGGCATGAACGCCGGGCGGTGCAGCACCTGGCCCAACGTCTTGGCAAACTCGCGGTTACGCACCGGGTGCGGCGCGCAGGCATTATAGGGACCGCGGGCGTCGTGCTGGTGCAGAAGAAAATCTATCAGCGCGATTTGATCGTGGATATGCACCCACGGCATCCACTGCCGACCATTCCCAATCGGCCCGCCCAGTGCCAGCTTGAACGGCAGCAACAGCCGCGACAAAAAGCCGCCCTCGGCCGCCAGCACCAGCCCGGTACGCACCAGCACCACGCGAATGCCCAGGGCTTCGGCGCGCTGGGCGGTTTCTTCCCAGGCGACACACAACTGGCTGGGGAAATCGTCCTGCACCGGGCCGCTGGCTTCGGTCAGTTCGCGCTCGCCGCCGTCGCCGTACCAGCCCACGGCAGAACCGGAAATCAACACCGCCGGTTTCTCCGCCAGGCCTTCCAGCCACACCAGCAGGGTTTCGGTCAGACTGATGCGGCTGCTCCACAGCAGCGCCTTGCGTTTATGCGTCCAGGGGCGATCGGCGATTGGCGCGCCGGCCAGATTAATGACCGCGTCCACCGGGCCGATAACCTCTTGAAGGCTGGCGACACCGCGCACCGCATCGCCACATAACCGGGCGACCTGTTCAGGGCGACGGCTCCACACCGTCAGGCGATGCCCTTGCGCCAGCCAATGTTGGCAGAGTTGACGGCCGATCAGGCCGGTACCGCCGGTCAGCAAAATATGCATGGGATCTTCCTCATGTAACGTTCGCCACCGATCACTGGTCTATTTTATAAGCAGGGATCATTTGCAATCGGGCGTGACATTGATTTAAGCCTCAGCTTTAACCATAGGTCACTCCAAACGATCAGGTACGCCAAAACTTATACCAAAAAACAATATTGTACAGCTATTGGTGTCGGCGTAGTCTGTACCCAACGGTAAAACGAGGCCTCCCATGACTGTCCCCATCGCGATCATCGGCACCGGCATCGCCGGTCTCTCCGCCGCCCGAGCGTTACGAGACGCCGGGCATGTTGTACAACTCTTCGATAAAAGCCGCGGCAGTGGTGGCCGCATGTCCAGCAAGCGCAGCGACGCCGGCGCACTGGACATGGGCGCGCAGTACTTCACCGCCCGCGACCGCCGCTTCGTCAACGAAGTGCAGCGCTGGCAAGGTAATGGCTGGGCCGAGCAATGGAAGCCGCAGCTGTATAACTTCAAGTCCGGCGAACTCACGCCCTCCCCCGATGAACAGATCCGCTGGGTCGGCACGCCGCGCATGAGCGCCATCACCCGCGCCCTGCTTGACGACCTGCCGGTGCAGTTCAGCTGCCGTATCACCGAAGTGTTCCAAGGCAAACGGCACTGGAACCTGCTGGACGCCGACGGCGGCAACCATGGTCCGTTCAGCCACGTCATCATCGCCACGCCCGCCCCGCAAGCGACCGCCCTGCTGGCCGCCGCACCGAAGCTGGCAAGTGCCGCCGCCGGCGTGAAGATGGACCCGACCTGGGCCATTGCCCTGGCCTTCGACAAGCCGCTGGAAACCCCGATGGAAGGCTGCTTCGTGCAAGACAGCGCCCTCGACTGGCTGGCCCGCAACCGCAGCAAACCGGGGCGCGACACCGTCCTCGACACCTGGGTGCTGCACGCCACCAGCGCCTGGAGCAAAGAACATCTGGACCTGCCCAAAGAAGCGGTGATCGAACACCTGCACGGCGCCTTCGCCGAACTGCTGCACAGCGCCATGCCCGCGCCCTCGTTCAGCCTGGCGCACCGCTGGCTCTACGCACGACCGTCCAGCGCCCATGAATTCGGCGTGCTGGCCGACGCCGACCTGGGCTTGTACGTCTGTGGCGACTGGTGCCTGTCGGGCCGCGTGGAAGGCGCCTGGCTCAGTGGCCAGGAAGCCGCGCGACGCTTGATCGAGCACCTGTAATGAACCGCATAAACCCCGCTAAATTGCTGCTGTCGAAGTGGACAGCAGCACACCCGCGCAACAAGGAAAAACACTTCCTGGTCACCGAATTGTTTTGTGATGAAGAAGGCAACGTGCTCGACATCGAGCTGCAAGCCGTCATGACCCGACGCGGTGAGCGCCTGCCCTGGCAAACCCTGCAAAGCGCCGAGGACTGGCGAATCGGCTGGAAATAGCCCTCGCACAAATACTTGTACAAACCATTTGACTTGTACAGCATCAAACCTATGATGAGATTTAGCTGTACATGCTTTTACGCTTGTACAGGAATCTTGCAGAGGTTTGCCCATGTCCAGCACCCCGTCCTTCAAGCCGAAGATTGGCATCAGCGCCTGCCTGCTGGGCGAGAACGTCCGTTTCAACGGTGGCCACAAGCAATCGCAACTCTGCAGCGAGGTGCTCGCTGCGTACTTCGACTTTGTGCCGTTGTGCCCGGAAGTGGCGATCGGCCTGGGCATTCCCCGGGAGACCATTCGCCTGGTGGGCGATGCCGCCTCCCCTCAAGCCGTCGGCAGCGTGCATCGCGAGCTGAACGTCACCGCGCCGCTGGGTGAATACGGCGAAAAAATGGCCGCCGAGCACAGCGACCTGTGCGGCTATATCTTCATGCAGAAATCGCCGTCCTGCGGCCTGGAACGGGTCAAGGTCTACCGTGAAAACGGCGCACCGGTGGACGGCGGCGGGCGTGGCATCTATGCCCAAGCCTTTTGCGCGCGCCACCCCAACCTGCCCGTGGAAGAAGACGGCCGCCTGAATGACCCGGTGCTGCGGGAAAACTTCCTGACCCGCGTCTTCGTCTACGCCAGCTGGCAACAATTGCTCGGCGAAGGCCTGAGCCGCCATCGCCTGCTGGCCTTTCACGCGCGCTACAAATACCTGCTGATGGCCCACAGCCCGGCGCATTACAAAAGCCTCGGCAACCTGCTCGGCGGCATGGCCAAGGGCGAGGACCTCGACGCATTGGGCAGCGGCTATTTCAGCGCGCTGATGAGCGGCTTGAAAAAGTGCGCCACCCGCGGCACCCACACCAATGTGCTGCAACACATCAGCGGTTACCTCAAGCAGGCCATCAGCGCCGACGACAAACAGGAAATGCAAACCGTGATCGGCCAATACCGCCAAGGCATCGTGCCGCTGGTGGTGCCGCTGACCTTGCTCAAGCACCACTTTCGCCTCCACCCGGACCGCTACATCGCGCAGCAGGCTTACTTGCAGCCACACCCGGAAAATCTCAGCCTGCGCAATGCGATCTGAACCATGAAAAACCTCATGACCGCAGCCTTGCAAGACGAACCCGGCGAAGATATCGCCCAAGCCCTCGAGGACGGCTGGCTGCCGATTCGCGAAGTGGCGCGCCAGACCGGCGTCAACGCCGTGACCCTGCGCGCGTGGGAACGCCGCTATGGCCTGATCGTGCCGCAGCGCACGCCCAAGGGCCACCGGCTGTTCAGCCACGACCATGTGCAACGCATCCACACCATCCTCACCTGGCTCAATCGCGGCGTGCCGGTCAGCCAGGTGAAAAACCTGATCGACTCCGCGCACGTCGCTCCCGACGCCGTCGAAAACGAATGGCACACCCTGCGCCAGACCCTGGTGCAGGCCATCAGCGAACTGGCCGAACGCCGGGTCGACGATGCCTTCAACCAGGCCATGGCGCTCTACCCGCCGCGCACCCTGTGCGAACAACTGCTGCTGCCGCTGCTCCGCGAACTGGAGCAACGCTGGCAGGGCCAATTCGGCGCGCAGATGGAACGGGTGTTCTTCCTGTCCTGGTTGCGCAGCAAGTTCGGCGCGCGGATCTATCACAACAATCGCCAGTTGCACGGCGCACCGCTGCTGCTGGTGAATCATTCCGACCTGCCCCTGGCACCGCACCTGTGGCTCAGCGCCTGGCTGGCCAGCAGCGCCGACTGCCCGGTGGAAGTCTTCGACTGGCCGCTGCCGACCGGTGAACTGGCGCTGGCCGTGGAACACCTGCAACCGCGGGCGGTGCTGCTGTATTCCAGCCAGGCGCTCCATTTGTCGGCACTCGCAAAACTTCTGGGCGGCATCGCTTGCCCAAAGTTGATCGTCGGACCAACGGTATGCATCCACCAGGCCGAGCTGACGGCATTAGCTGGCGACACCCCTGAATTGTTCGTCGCCGAAGACCCATTGTCGGCTCACCAGATACTGATCCAGCATGGACTCGTTTAAATGCACTTGATCTGGCTGCGCACCGACCTGCGCCTGCATGACAACACCGCCCTGACCGCCGCGAGCCAGCGCGGCCCGGTGGCGGCCGTGTACCTGATCACCCCGCAGCAATGGCTGGCCCACGATGATGCGCCGTGCAAAGTCGACTTCTGGCTGCGCAACCTGCAGCACTTGAGCCAGGCCCTCGGCGCGCTGAATGTTCCCTTGCTGATCCGCCGCGCCGCGACCTGGGACCAGGCGCCCGCCGTACTCGGCCAGCTGTGCCGTGAGCTATCGGTCGAGTCGGTCCACGTCAACGAGGAATACGGCATCCACGAAAGCCGTCGCGATGCGGCGGTGGCCAAGGCTTTGGAAGCCGACGGCGTGAGCTTCCACCGTTACCTGGACCAATTGTTTTTCCAGCCCGGCAGCGTGCTGACCAAGACCGGCACCTACTTCCAGGTGTTCAGCCAGTTCCGCAAAGTCTGCTACGCCCGCCTGCACAGCGCCCTGCCGCGCCGGGTGGCCACGCCCAAGGCTCAAGCGGCCCTCGCGCTGACCAGCGACCCGGTGCCGCAACAGGTCGACGGTTTCGAAACGCCGAGCGAAACGCTGCGCGCCCTCTGGCCCGCCGGTGAAGACGAAGCGCGCCGCCGCCTCGACGCATTCGCCGCGCAGCAGATCAGCTATTACAAGGATGAGCGCGACTTCCCGGCCAAGCCCGGCACCAGCCAGCTGTCGGCGTACCTCGCAGCGGGCGTGGTTTCGCCGCGCCAGTGCCTGCATGCCGCGCTGCAGCGCAACCAGGGCGAGTTCGAAAGCGGCGATATCGGCACGATCACCTGGGTCAACGAACTGCTCTGGCGTGAGTTCTACAAGCACATCCTGGTGGGCTACCCGCGGGTGTCCCGTCACCGCGCCTTCCGCCCCGAAACCGAGGCGGTGGCTTGGCGCGACGCGCCCAACGACCTCGCCGCCTGGCAGCAGGCGCGCACCGGTTTGCCGATCATCGACGCGGCCATGCGCCAACTGCTGGAAACCGGCTGGATGCACAACCGCCTGCGCATGGTGGTGGCGATGTTCCTGACCAAGAACCTGCTGATCGACTGGCGCGAAGGCGAGCGCTTTTTCATGCGCCACCTGATCGACGGCGACCTGGCAGCCAACAATGGCGGCTGGCAGTGGAGCGCCTCCACCGGCACCGATTCGGCGCCGTATTTCCGGATTTTCAGCCCGCTGAGCCAGTCGCAGAAATTCGACCGCGACGGCGTATTCATCAAGCACTGGCTGCCGCAACTGGCGACGCTGAATAAAAACGACGTACACGACCCGCAGGCCGCTGGCGGCCTGTTCGGCGTGGCCGACTACCCGCGCTCGATCGTCGACCTGAAACACTCCCGCGAACGTGCATTGGCGGCATTCCGCAGCCTGCCGTCGCGCCAGGCCGTCGGAGCCGAACATGAGTGACTTCCTGCGCCGCTTCGCCCAGGCCTTCGCCACTCTGGACAAGCACAACCTGCACCTGCTCGACAGCCTGTACAGCAAGGACATCGTCTTCACCGACCCGCTGCACGAGGTCCACGGGCTCACGCCGCTGCACCACTACTTCGCGCAGTTGTACGGTAATGTCAGCCAGTTGCGCTTCGACTTCCACGGCTTCGACCAGGTGGCCGAAGGCGAAGGTTACCTGCGCTGGAAAATGAGCTTTTGCCACCCGCGCCTGGCCAAGGGCAAGGTGATCCGAGTGGAAGGCTGCTCGCACCTGATGTGGCGCGACAAGGTGTACCGCCATCGGGATTATTTCGATGCCGGCGCAATGCTTTACGAACACTTGCCGGTGTTCGGCCGTGTGATCAGTTGGCTGAAAAGGAGAGTCGGATGAACCTCACACCGCCCCGTCGTTATTGGCTGACCGGCGCCAGCAGTGGCATCGGCGCCTCCCTCGCCGTAGAGCTGCTCAACAGCGGCGCCCACGTGGCCCTCAGCTCGCGCTCCAAAGGCCCGCTGCAAGCGCTCGCCCAACGCTTTCCCGGCCAAGTGCTGGTCGTGGCGGGCGACTTGACCAACAGCCAGACCGTGCGCGAAATCGGCGAACACATCGCCCAGGTCTGGGGGTCGCTGGACACCGTGATCCTCAATGCCGGCACCTGTGAATATGTCGATGCCAAGCAATTCGACGCGTCGATCGTCGAACACGTGGTACGCACCAACCTGCTCGCCAGCAGTTATTGCATCGAAGCCGCACTGCCACTGTTGCGCGCCGGGCGCGCGCCGCATCTGGTGGGCGTGGCCAGCGCCGTGACCTATCTGCCGATGCCGCGCGCCGAAGCCTATGGCGCGTCCAAGGCCGGTTTGCGCTACCTGTTCGAATCCCTGCGCATCAGCCTGTCGCCGGAAAACATTGACGTCACCGTGATCAGCCCGGGCTTTGTCGACACCCCGCTGACCGAGCGCAATGACTTCCCGATGCCCCTGGCCTGGTCTGCCGACAAGGCGGCCCGGCATATCTTCGCCAAGCTGGACAAACGCCCACTGGAAATCGCCTTCCCGGCGATGTTCATCGCCACCCTGTGGCCGTTGTCGAAACTGCCGAATCGCGCGCAACTGATCATCGGCAAACGCATGCTGCGCAGCCCGCCGCCAAAAAAGGACGACCTGTGAAGATCGCGATTATCGGCAGCGGCATTGCCGGGCTGACCAGCGCCTACCTGCTCAGCCGTCGCCACGACATCACCCTGTTCGAAGCGGGCGATCGCATCGGCGGGCATACCCACACGGTCAACGTCACCGTCGAGGGTAAAAGCTATGCGGTGGACACCGGCTTTATCGTATTCAACGACTGGACCTACCCCAACTTCATCCGCCTGCTGGGTCAGGTCGGCGTGAAGTTCAAACCCACCGAGATGAGCTTTTCGGTGTGCGACCGCCGCAGCGGGTTCGAGTACAACGGCAATAACCTCAACAGCCTGTTTGCGCAGCGGCGCAATCTGTTGTCGCCGGGGTTCTGGGGCATGTTGCGCGATATTCTGCGCTTCAACCGCGAGGCGCCGGCGGACCTGCAAGCGCAACGCATCAGTGCCGACATGACCCTGGGTGACTACCTCGACGCCGGCGGCTACGGCCCGCGATTCATCCGGCATTACATCGTGCCGATGGGCGCTGCGATCTGGTCGATGTCCCTGGCGGACATGCTCGGTTTCCCCTTGCAGTTCTTTGTGCGCTTCTTCAAGAACCACGGCTTGCTGTCGGTGAGCAACCGCCCGCAATGGTGCGTGATCGAGGGCGGCTCAAGCCGCTACATCGAACCGCTGACCCGCGGCTTTCGTGAACGGATTCGCCTCGATTGCCCCGTGCATCGGGTCGAGCGCGATGCACAGGGCGTGACGATCCACAGCGCCGCGGGCACCGAAACCTTCGACAAAGTGGTGTTCGCCTGCCACAGCGACCAGGTGCTGGCCGTGCTGGGCGAGCCGAGCAGTGCCGAGCAGCAGATCCTCGGCGCTCTGCCCTACGCCGACAACGACGTGGTGCTGCACACCGACACGCGCCTGCTGCCAGACCGCAAACTGGCCTGGGCCAGCTGGAATTACCGGCTCAGCGGCAATGCGCAGAGCCAGGCGGCGGTGACCTATGACATGAACATCCTGCAAGGCATCGACAGCGCCACGACCTTTTGCGTCAGCCTCAACCAGACATCGATGATCAACCCGCTGAAGATCCTCGCCCGCTACACCTATGCCCACCCGCAATACAGCCTGGCGGCCGTGGCTGCGCAAGCGCGTTGGGAAGAGTTGAGCGGTGCGCAGCATACGTATTATTGCGGCGCCTATTGGGCCAACGGCTTCCACGAAGACGGCGTGATCAGCGCCTTGCGCGTGGCCCAGGCGTTTGGAGAAGCCCTGTGAACAGCGCCTTGTACAGCGGCTGGATCGCCCATCGCCGGTTTGCGCCCAAGGCCCACGCCTTTCGCTACCGCATCGGCTTGCTGTACCTGGACTTGAGCGAACAGGACGCAGTGCTCGGGCTGTCGCCCCTGGCCGGCGCAGGTCGCCTGGCCGCCTTCGGCTTTCGCCAGCAGGATTACCTGCGTGAACTCACCCGCCACGGCATGAGCCTGAGCGATGCCGTGCGCCAGCACGTCGGCAAGGCGCTGGGGCGTACACCCCAGGGCGCTATCTGCCTACTGACTCAGGCCCGCAGTTGGGGCCTGGCGTTTAACCCGGTGAGTTTCTTCTACTGCTTCGAGGCCGACGGACAGTTGGCCGCGATCCTGTGTGAAGTGACCAACACCCCATGGCGCGAGCGCTATCACTACGTGCTGCCGGCCCTGGCGCTGGGCGCCGACGAGCATCAGCACTTCGCCGTGGCCAAGGCGTTTCATGTATCGCCGTTCCTGCCGCCCGACCTGGAATACCGCATGAGCTTCAGCCCGCCCGCCGCCAGGCTTGGGGTCCACATGGCCGACTGGCAGGGCGATCGGAAAATCTTCGACGCCACCTTGAGCCTGCAGCGCGAAGCCCTCAGCCGTGCCAGCCTGCACCGCTATCTGTGGCGCTTTCCGTGGATGACCGCCAAGACCTGCCTGGCGATCTATTGGCAGGCCCTGCGCCTGTTGCTCAAACGCACACCGATTTTTCCCCATCAGGCCGCCGATGGCGCCTCTCGCACCGCCGTCGGGTACACCAAGGATCGCCGCCATGAAATCCCCTAGCTTATCGGTCAAGGCCAACCGCCTGAACGTCAACGGCGTGACCACCGCACTGCTGCGCAAGGCCGTGCTGCGGCAACTCAGCCAATTGCGCCACGGCCAACTGGTGCTGATCGAAGACGGCGAACGCCAAGTGTTCGGCGCCCGCGAAGCGCATCTGCTGGGCGAGATCCAGATCCTCGATTCGGCGGTGTGGGGCCTGGTGGCGGCCAACGGCTCGATCGGTGCGGGCGAAGCGTTTATCCACGGTTATTGGAGCAGCCCGGACCTGACCGCCGTGGTGCGTGTGATGGTCAGCAACCTGGAGGTGCTCGACGCGCTGGAGGGCGGCCTGGCCAAGCTGGCGCGGCCGTTCACCCAAGGCTTGCATTGGCTCAACCGCAATACGCGCAAGGGTTCGCAGAAGAACATCGCCGCCCACTATGACCTGGGCAACGACCTGTTCGAAGAATTCCTCGACCCGACCATGATGTATTCGGCGGCGCAGTTCCTGAGCGCCGAAGACACCCTGGAACAGGCGCAACTGAACAAGCTGGAACGCATCTGCCAGAAACTCGCGCTTAAACCTACCGACCATCTGCTGGAGATCGGCACCGGCTGGGGCAGCATGGCGTTGTACGCGGCGCGGCACTATGGCTGCAAAGTCACCACCACGACCTTGTCCAGGGAACAGTTTGTCTACACCCAGCAACGCATCGCTGCCATGGGGCTGCAAGACCAGGTGACGCTGCTGTTGCAGGACTACCGCGACCTGAGCGGCCAATACGACAAGCTGGTGTCCATCGAAATGATCGAAGCGGTGGGCCATCGCTTCCTGCCGACCTACTTCAAACAGTGCGCGCGCCTGCTCAAGAGCGATGGGCTGATGCTGCTGCAAGCCATCACCATCCGTGAGCAACGCTTTGAACAGGCCAAGAACAGCGTCGACTTCATCCAGCGCTATATCTTCCCCGGCGGCGCCTTGCCCTGTGTGCAGAACATGCTGCAGATCATCAGCCGCGACACCGACATGAACCTGCTGCACATGGAAGATTTCGGCCTGCATTACGCGCGAACCCTGCGCTTGTGGCATGAGAACTTTCGCCGTGCCCACGGCCGCCTCATGGAATTGGGCTACGACGAATACTTCCTGCGGTTGTGGGAGTTTTACCTGTGCTACTGCGAAGGCGGCTTTATGGAGCGCACCATCGGCACCGCGCAGTTGCTGCTGGCCAAGCCGGCAGCCATCAACCCGCCGTTGCTTGGGCGTTTCAGTGCTTAACCAATGCGCCGGGTACGCTAACGTCTGTCAGCCCTTTCACACCTGTGTCACCCGCTTGCCTTACACTGCGTGCCTATGACCAACATCCCCCACACCCAAATCACCACCCCCGCCGTCACCTGCTCGACGTGCGCGGCCTGCTGCTGCCAGCTGGAAGTCATGCTGATCACCGACACGGGCGTGCCCGAGCGCTATATCGACACCGACGATTGGGGCGGCGAAGTCATGCTGCGCCTGGACGACGGCTGGTGCGCAGCGCTGGACCGGGACACGATGATGTGTACGATTTATACGCGTCGGCCGCTGATCTGCCGGGAATTCGAGATGGGCGCGCCGGAATGCCTGACCGAACGCGAAGGGATTGCGACCGTTTACCGCTGATCTCAAGCCGACAAATATCTCAATGTGGGAGGGGGCTTGCCCCCTCCCACAGGGTTTTGCAGGGTTCTGAAATTACAGCGGCATCGTGTAGTGCAACGAGTAGTTTTCGATGCCACCGAACGCGAAGGGATTCGCGACCGCTTACCGCTGATCTCAGACCGACGAATATCTCAATGTGGGAGGGGGCTTGCCCCCGATAGCAGTGGGTCAGTTGGCAAATTCTGCGACTGACACTGCGCTA